>DATIVQ010000124.1:0-5030 GCA_035465735.1 Rudaea sp. | reverse complement strand
GGTGCCGGTGCGCGAGGACGCAAACGTCTACGTCGGTGCGATCCGCTTCGCCGGCCTGCCGCTCCTGCCGGGAACGTATGTGATCAAGGCGCACCCGCTGGATACGGAAGGCGTACGGTTGTTCGACACGCTCGAACGCAGTCTGACCGTGCGCGGGCAGTCGCGCGAACTCGGCATGGTTCGGCTCGCGCACGAATGGCGCGAATGCGCCGGCGCCGGTCCGGAACAGCGCAGGGCCGCGTCGTGAGCGACGGGATCCTGGAATTCACCGGCGAGCGTTTCACGCCCGAGTGCGTGCGCGAGATCCGCTACGAACACTGGGCGCGCTACGCCTTCGCGCTGCCGCTGGCGCGCGGCAAGCGCGTGCTCGACGCGGCTTGTGGGGAAGGCTACGGCAGCGCCATGCTGGCAAGTGCCGCGGCCAGCGTGCTGGGCGTGGACATTGCCGAGCAGGCCGTCGCGCATGCGCGTTCGCGCTACGGTGCGCAGGCGAACCTGCGTTTCGAACGCGGCGATTGCACGGCGCTGGATGCCGAACCCGCGAGTTTCGATCTGGTCGTGTCGTTCGAGACGCTCGAGCACGTCGCCGCGCAGGCCGAACTGATCGCCGGATTCGCGCGCGCGCTGGCCGATGACGGTGTCCTGGTCGTGTCCTCGCCGGACAAGCGCACCTACAGCGACAGCAGCGGGTTCCGCAACGAGTTCCACGTGCGCGAACTGTACCGGGACGAATTGCTGGCCTTGCTGGCGCCGCATTTTCCGCAAGTGCGCCTGTACGGGCAGAAGTTGCTGTTTCAGTCGGCAATCTGGAGCCTCGAGTCGCCGCCGCGCAGTGCCTCGGCGGTCACGTTGGCCGAATCCTCGGCAACGCCGCGACCCGGACTCGATTACGCGCCGCTGTATTTCATCGCCGTGTGTTCGCGCAGGCCGCTGCCGGAACTTCCCGATGTGAGCCTGTTCGGCGACCGCGAGGAATCGGTCTACGCGCATTACAATGGCGAGGTGCGCCGCAACATGGCCGCTGGCGGCCGCATCGCCGAACTCGAGGGCGAAGTCGCGCGCCTGCACAGCGAACTGGACAGACTCAAATCGCGGCGCTGAGCGCCGCCGAAGACGTTGACACATGCAAACCACGCTCAATTACCAGGTCACTTATCCGCCGCAGGCTGCGCCGCGCCCTGCGGACGTCGCCGATCCGAACGCGCCGCTGTACGCCTCCGAGGACGGCCTGGTCGCGTCCCTGTCGAGCCAGGAATGCATTTTCCAGATCAAGCGCAGCGGCGAAACGCACGTGATGACGTTCCAGGTGATGCAGGCGCTGGATCAGTGCCGCGAGTTCCGCAGTCTGGACGAGCATTCCGCACGCATCGCCTCGACCATCGCCGGACTCGCCGGCAAGCACGACGACATCAAGCGCGTGCTGGAGAGCCTGATCCAGCGCGGATTGCTGCTGTCGGACAACGCTTTCGTCGAACGCCTGACCGCAGCGGCAGCGCGCACACCCACCGATCCGCGCGGGATCTTCATCCGTGCCTGCGACCGGCCGGAACAACTGACCCGGCTGCTCGCCTCGCTGGCCGATTACGAGCGCCGCCATCGCGCCGGCCGGCGCTACATCGTGCTTGATGACTCGTCATTGACCGCGCATGCGAACGACCAGCGCGACGCGTTGCGGGAATTCGCGCGCACGACGGGTTGCAAGGTCCATTACGTGGGGCGCAACGAAGCGGCCCGTCTTGCCGAGCGGCTGGGCAAGGCCGTGCCCTCTTCGCGCGAGGCCGTGAAGCGGCTTTTGCTGCGCGATGCGCACCCGCACTCCCAGCGTTTCGGGGGTGGCCGCGGCTGGAATCAGGCCATGCTGCTGTCGGCTGGCGCGCGGCTGGCGCTGCTCGACGACGACCTGGTACTGCCGCTGCGGCGACCGGATTACGCGCGGCCGGGGCTGGATCCGAATCCGGTTTTCCGGCAATCGGCGCGGTTCCTGGCGAACATGGAACAGGCCGCGGATGCCGGCACCGAGGTCGAGACGGATCCGTTCGAAATGCATCTTCGCGCTTGCGGCCATACGCTGGGCAGCGTGTTGGCGGACGCATGCCCGCTGGAACGCAGCGCCCTGCGCGGCATCAATCTCGGCCGACTGGATGTCCTTTCGGAATCCGCGCGCATCGTTTCGACACAGGCGGCGAGCTATGGCAGCTCGCGCAGCGGATTCGGCCTCTGGATGTACCAGCTCGACGGCGACAGTCGCGCCGAGTTCTGGCGCGACCGCGAGAGCTACCTGCGTAATTGTGAGGCCCGCTTTGTGGTGCAGGGCACCCCGCAGGCACAGGTGGCGGCACTGGCCGGGTTCACGCCGTTGACGATCGACAACGCGGAATTGTTGCCGTGTACGAATCCGGTGGGGCGTGGCGAGGACTCGCTGGGCGGGGCACTGACGCGCTTTGCCCATCCCGATGCGGTATCGCTGGCCATGCCCGAGGCGATCGGGCATCTGCAGGAAGGAGAGCGCAAGCGTTCGGACAAGACGCTGGCGGCGCACGTCCCGCACGTCAATTATTTCCTGCGCGATTTCGTGCAGCGCCAGTTCGGGCTGTTCCAATCCGAAAAGCCGCGCGACCGCATGCAGGTGCTCGCCTGCGTGCTGCGCGACCTGGCTGGCGCCGGCGCGAACGCGCGGATCGCGCATTTGCGCGAATACCTGAGTTTCGTGCGTGCCGACATCATCGACCGCATGCAGCATCAGATCGAAGCGGCGGCGGATGCGCCGGTGTACTGGCAGGCGGATGCGCGCGAAATCGTGCAAGCCAACGCACGCGCGCTGCTTGCCAATGCGGCGCCGCGCCTCGGCGACTGGCCCGAGGACATCGACGCTGCCGGCTGTGCGCGTGCGCTGACCGAGGAATGCGAAGCCATGGCCGAGGCCTGCGAACACTGGCCGGCGCTGTGGCAGCATGCCGCCGAGCAGGGCGAAAAGCTGCTCGCGCAGGCCTGACCCGATCCGCGCGCACCGTGACGGACGATCCGGGGCTGACCAGCGTAGTCATCGTCGCCGCCGACAGCGGCGCGGACCTCGGCATCTGCATCGAGCGTGTGCTGACCAGTACGGTGCCGGTCGAAGCGATCATCAGCGACAACGCCACGCGCGACGGATCCGTCGACGCGGCCGTGCGGCGGTGGGCGCACGATGCGCGGGTGCGTTTCGTCCGCAACGGCGCGAACCTCGGTTTCGGTGCCGGTTGCAATCGTGGCGCGGCATTGGCGCGCGGCGATGTCTTGTTTTTCCTGAATCCGGATTGCCGCATCGAGGCGGACACGATCGCGCGCCTGCGCGGATTCCTGCAGCCTCGCATCGGCCTGCTCGGCGCGGCCATCGTCGGCAGCGCCGGCAATCCCGAACCGGCCAGCCGCCGCCGCGATCCGCTGCTGAGGCGCGCGGCGATGAGCATGATCGGGCTGGGCGGCGTGAACGTCGCCGAGGACGCAACGCAGGTGCAGCCGGCAGACATCGTTTCGGGCGCCGCAATGATGCTGCCGCGCGCGGCGTTCGAGCGCGTCGGCGGATTCGACGAAGGCTATTTCCTGCATTGCGAAGACATGGACTTGTGCCGCCGCTTGCGCGATGCCGGTATGGACGTGGCCTGCGCGAACGCCGTGCGCATCGCGCATGCGAAGGGAACATCGAGCCGGGCGCGTCCGTTCTTCGTCGCGTACCACAAGCACCGCGGCATGTGGCGCTGGTTTCGGAAATTCGATCCCGCAGCGCGCAACCCGATTGTCCGCGCGCTGGTGTGGTGCGGACTGTGGACGCACTTCGTGCTGCTGGCGCCGCGCTATGCGTGGCTTTGGCTCAGGGCGCGGATCAGCGCCAACGGTTGATCTCGTCGCGTAGCGTTTGCGCCGCGTCGCGCGCGGCATGCGCGAAATCCTCGCCCGATCCGGCGTAGAGGATGGCGCGCGAGGAACTGACGATGAGTCCTGCCCCCTGCGTATTTTTGCCATTGCGCAGCACTGCCTGCACGTCACCGCCCTGGGCGCCGATGCCGGGCACCAGGATGGGCATGTCGCCCACGATCTCGCGTACTTCGCGCAGTTCTTCGGGGTACGTGGCGCCGACGACGAGCGCGCAGTTGCCTTTGGCGTTCCACTCGCCCGCGACGAGGCGGGCGACATGCTGGTACAGCGGCCGCCCGTTGACAGCGAGATCCTGCAGATCGCGCGCGCCCGGATTCGACGTCCGGCACAGCACGATCACGCCCTTGTCCGCACGGTCGAGGAACGGCTGCACGGAATCGCGGCCCAGATAAGGATTGACCGTCACCGCATCGGCGCCGTAGCGGTCGAACGCTTCCGCCGCGTAGTGATTCGCGGTCGAGCCGATGTCGCCGCGCTTGGCATCGAGGATCACCGGCACGCCGGGATGCGCCGTGTGGATGTGCGCGATCAGGCGTTCCAGCGCGTCTTCCGCGCGCTGCGCGGCGAAGTGCGCGAACTGCGGTTTGAAGCAGCAGATCAGATCCGCCGTGGCATCGACGATGGCACGGCAGAATTCGAAAATTGCGTCAGGATTCCCAGTCAAATACGCAGGAAACCTTGCCGGTTCCGGATCGAGGCCGACGCAGACCAATGACGCGTTGCGTCGCTGTGCTGCGTCGATGGCTGCGACGAAAGACATGGATCAGGCCAGCTTGCGGTACTTGATCCGGTGCGGCTTCGCCGCTTCCTCGCCGAGGCGGCGCTTCTTGTCTTCCTCGTATTCCTTGTAGTTGCCGGGGAAGAATTCGACGTGCGAATCGCCCTCGAAGGCGAGGATGTGCGTAGCGATGCGGTCGAGGAACCAGCGGTCGTGCGAGATCACGAACGCGTTGCCGGGAAATTCCAGCAGCGCGTCTTCGAGCGCACGCAGGGTTTCGATGTCGAGGTCGTTCGACGGTTCGTCCAACAGCAGCACATTGCCGCCCTGCAGCAGCGTTTTCGCCAGATGCAGGCGGCCGCGTTCGCCGCCGGAGAGCTGGCCGACGATCTTCTGCTGA
>DATIVQ010000123.1:0-4199 GCA_035465735.1 Rudaea sp. | reverse complement strand
AAGGCGGCGCACTGTGGCTCAAGACTACCGACTTCGGCGACGACAAGGATCGCGTCATGCGCAAGTCGGATGGCAGCTACACCTACTTCGTGCCGGACGTGGCTTACCATCGCAGCAAATGGCAGCGTGGTTACGTCCGCGCGATTACCGAGCTCGGTTCCGACCACCATGGATCGCTGGCACGCGTGAAGGCCGGCCTGCAGGCCCTGGATTGCGGTATTCCGAAGGGCTGGCCGGAATACGTCCTGCACCAGATGGTCACGGTGATGCGCGGCGGCGAGGAAGTGAAGCTGTCCAAACGCGCCGGCTCCTACGTCACCCTGCGCGATCTGATCGACGAGGTCGGCCGTGATGCAACGCGTTATTTCCTGATCGCGCGCAAGGCCGATTCGCAGCTCGTGTTCGACATCGACCTGGCGCGTTCGCAGTCGAACGACAATCCGGTTTATTACATCCAGTACGCGCATGCGCGCGTGGCCAGCGTGATGCGCCAACTCGCCGAACGCGGCCTGACATGGGATCGCGACAACGGCCTTGCGCATCTCGCACGCCTCGACACCACGCACGAAACGACGCTGATGAGCGAGTTGTCGCGTTATCCCGAGATCGTCGAAGCTGCGGCTGCGAATCTGGAGCCGCATCTGGTCGCGCAATACCTGCGCGAGCTTGCGAATGCGCTGCACACGTACTATCACGCCCATCAATTCATCGTCGATGACGCCGATCTGCGCGACGCGCGTCTGGCCCTGATCGCGGCCGCCCGCCAGGTGCTGGCGAATGGACTCGATCTGCTCGGCGTTTCGGCGCCAGAGAGCATGTAACGGGAAACCCAATGGCAAGCAAGCAACAAGCTTATCGCGGCAACGAAAAACAGGGCTGGCCGGCCTGGGCCTGGCTCGGCATTGGCGTGGTGCTGGGTATCGCCCTGGCCTTGCTTGTTCTGGTCCGCGACTGGGCGCCGCTGCTGCATAAATCAAATCTTCCACAGCCCAACGCACAAGCGGTCGCACCCAAGGCCAGCGATCAGGCGGTCGCCGATGCGGCCAGGCCCGCCGCGCCGCCGAAGAAGACCTTCGATTTCTATTCGGTGCTGCCGGAAATGGAAGTGGTGATTCCCGACGCCGAACTTTCCGCCAAGGCCAAGGCCGAACAGGCTCGCCAGGCGCTGGCCGCCTCGCAGGCACAGGTACAACCGGCCGGCACACCGACAGGCACGGCGCCACCCGCACTCGCCGAATCCGGCAATGGCTACATGCTGCTGGCCGGTTCGTACAACGACGCACACGCGGCGGACGAAGCAAAAGCCAAGCTCGCGATGCTCGGCCTGGTCGCCAAGGTGCAGCCAGTGACGATCAACGGCAAGACCTGGAATCGCATCCTGCTTGGCCCTTACGCGGACGCCAGCGCGACCGAAGCGGCGAAGAAGACGCTCGCCGACAACGGCGTGAAGGCGATTCCGATTTCGCGCAAGCCGGGTCAGTAATCCAGGCCGGCCTAATTTGCGCGCTACTCGAATCCGTTCTTGAAAACGCCGTTCAGCGCGTATGCCCAGAGCTGACTACTTTCATCCGTGACGTAGATGCGGCCGTTGACGACGATGGGGCTTTCCCAGTGCACGCCACCGGTCGACGCGTCCGACCACAGTACCGCGCCGGTTTTCGGATTGAGCGCATTGATGGAACCGCTGAAGTAGTAGAGCACGCCATTGGCGACCACAGCAGACGAACCGCCAGTGCTGTTCTGCCACACCTTGGTGAGCGCCGGTTTTGGAGGTACTGCACTATTCAAGCCGAGAGTCAGTCCACTCACGCCGTTGCCGGTGGAGACGAACACCCACGTCTTGCCGGTTGCAGCATCGACCCATACCGCCGGCTGCGCGAACACCAGTCCGCCCTGCGGGACATTGATCAATTGCAACTCACCGCCGGTATGCCCCGGTCCCACCGTGGCGCTGCTGCTGAGATTATCCAGATTGAGCAAACGCAGTTTCTGGTCCTTGCCTCCTTGTACGGCCAGATCCGGGTAGCCCGCCAGCGTCGACGGCAAGATCGCCGGTGCCGTGGATCCCAGATCCGCATCGCTAGAATCCAGCGTCAAGAAGTTCGTCGGCGTGTAGCTGTCGATCGGATTGCCGCCGCTGCCCGTGCCATCCGGATTCAACGCGAACACGCTGTCGCCCCAGTCGTGCCCACCCGCATTGGCATCGAACGTGCCGTTGCCGGTAGACATGTAGACATGATCGGTGGCCGAGGAGTAGATCACCCCCGGCCGCGCCCAGATCGCCGTCTGTACCTGCGCGCAATCGGGAGTGCCGTTCTCCACGAAATGCACGGTCTGGTCGCTGCAGTTGGCGTTGAACACGTTTTGCGCACCGGTCGCGAGGTTGATTACGGTGACATGACCCTGATAATCGCCGGCGTCGCCCGGATAACCGCCATTGGTGACGTACAGGTAGGTCGTGCCGCTTTTCGCGGTGGCGATGGCGAGCGCGGACGAGCCCTTTTCAACGTCGGGCTTGTTCGTCGTCAGCTCTGGCCAGCCGCCGCTCGTCGTCTCCAAACCGGTGCCGACGGCATATTTGTGCACATAGCCGTCGAGCCCGTAGAAATATACGTATTGACGATTCGGGTCGATTGCCGGCGACGAAGTCGTGTAGTCCTGTCCAGCCGGCGGCGGCGAGGGATTGGTCGCATGCGACCACACGAGCGCGCCTGTCGCGGCATCGATCGCAAGCGCGTGACCGTTTTTGGTCTCCAGAAACAGCAGATCGCGACTGCCATTTGCCGTCGCGGCGGCGGAAAGAAATGCGGGTGCGCCGTCGGCGATATCGGGCAGGGTGACGGTGTAGATTGGAAGTAATGCCGTCAGCGCGAATTCGCCCGTAGCGCTGGCGGAAAGCGTTGTCTCGGCCGGATTGTTGCCGCTGTGTGCCGGATCGAAGCCGAACTGCATCCAGTCCGCAGCAGGCGCGGATATCGCAACAAGCAACGTGCCTGCAACCAGGATGACTGACCCGTATGCGAGATCGCTGCGCATGACATGCCTCGCTCGATAAGCTGCAAGATTTCTGCGCAAGCAACCTAGCACCGCTACCCCTGCGTTTTCGTGAAAATGCGCACACGCGACAGATTCGCGACAACATAACGTCGCGCATACCCTGCGTTTTCCGTTATCGTTGTCCTTTGCGTCGGGAAATGGCCATGACTGCCAAAACCATCCTCGTCACCGGCGCCAGCGCCGGATTCGGCGCCGCCACGGCGCGGCGCTTCGCACAGGCCGGCTGGCGCGTTATCGCCTGCGCGCGGCGCAGCGATCGCCTGCAACATCTCGCTGACGAATTCGGCGCGAGCGTGCACACGGCGGCGTTCGATGTCCGCGACGCGGCGGCGATGCAGGCCGCGCTGGATGCCCTGCCCGCGGACTTCCGCGCCATCGACGTACTGGTCAACAACGCCGGGCTCGCACTCGGCACCGCGAAGGCGCCGCAATGCGATCTCGCGCAGTGGCGTCAGATGATCGACACCAACATCACCGCGCTCGCCACGCTCACGCACAAGCTGCTGCCGACGCTGATCGAACGCCGTGGCGCCATCGTCAACGTGAGTTCGATTTCGGCGAGCTATCCCTACACCGGCGGCAACGTCTACGGCGGCACCAAGGCCTTCGTCACCCAGTTCTCGCTCGGCCTGCGTTGCGATCTGCACGGCAGCGGCGTGCGCGTGACCTCGGTGGAACCGGGCATGGCTGAAACCGAATTCACCCTCGTGCGCACCGGCGGCGACCAGGCCGCGTCCGACAAGCTCTACCACGGCGCGCACCCGATCACCGGCCGCGACATCGCCGAAACGATCTGGTGGATCGCCAACCTGCCGCCGCACCTCAACGTCAATCGCATCGAGGTGATGCCGGTCAGCCAGTCGTTCGCGGGACTGCAGGTGGCGCGGGATTCCTAGCCTTCGGCCAAATACGTGTAGCCGGTAAGCCCCGCCTCCAGCGCCGCCGCGATGTGCTCGGCATCGTCGGCCGGCAACTGCGCTGCGGCGATCTTGCCGCGATACGCCGCGCGCAAGTCGTCCAGCTTGTAGCCGACGTAATCGAGCATGACATCGGTGGTGTCGCCGCGCTTGACGTGCGAGAACGCGTATCCGCCGTTCGTCAGGCGCACGTTCACTGAGTCGGTATCGCCGAACAGGTTGTGG
>DATIVQ010000122.1:0-4237 GCA_035465735.1 Rudaea sp. | reverse complement strand
CCGGAATGCCTGACGATCTACAAGGTCGGTGCGGCCATGCTCGCGCAGTCGCACGGCAGCGTGCGCTGCGGACATTGCAACGCCGTGTTCGACGCGCTGCGCACGCTGACCGAGCAGTTGCCCGACGAAACCGTGCGGCATCTGCTCGAGCATCCGGGCGACGACGCGCCGCCGCAACTGGCCGTTCCGGCATTGCGTCCGAAAACCGGCGAACAGCAAGCCCTGTTGTTCGATCCGGACGAGCGTCCCTCCCGCGCACCGGCACAGCGGCGCGCGCACACGCCGGCGTTCGCACGCGCGCGCCGCGCACAGCCGGTATCGCGCAACTGGCCGTGGGCGCTGGGCGCGTTGGGCCTTGCCCTGTCGCTGCTCGCGCAGATCGGCTACGCCGAACGCGCGCTCCTGCTCGACGACGCACACATGCGGCCGCTGCTCGACAGCGCCTGCGCAACGTTCGGCTGCCGTTTGCCGCTGCGCCATGATCCGGCCAGGCTCGAACTGCTCTCGCGCGACATCCGCCCGCATCCTTCGGTGCCGAACGCGCTGATCGTCTCGGCCACGCTGCGCAACGACGCGAATTTCGCGCAAGCCTTTCCGGATGTGGAAATCACGCTGTCGGACCTCGACGAAAACCGCATCGCCATGCGCCGCTTCCGTCCGCAGGAATACATCAGCGACAGCCGCAGCCTTGCCGCAGGCCTCGCTCCCGGCGCGACCGCCGCGCTGGTTTTCGAAGTCGCCGATCCGGGCAAGAACGCGGTGGCGTTCGAATTCAAGTTTCTTTGATCGCGGCACTTATCAAGTGCAGCGCTTGGCGCTAGACTCCCTGCCCCGTTGCCTTGAGCGCGGCGGGAATGCCAAGGAAGCAATCGCCATGCTCGCCGCCGAATCCCTCTCTGCCGTTCACGCCGAAAAGGTCGCCGAAACCGCGCTGCAGCCGGCGCTGTGCGATTGCGTGGCGCGCGCGGTGCGCCGCTATCTGGCCGATCTCGACGCGCAGCAACCGGACGGGCTCTATGAGCTGGTGCTCGGCGAAGTCGAGAAGCCGCTGCTGCGCGAAGTATTGCGCTGGAGCGATGGCAATCAGAGCCGGGCCGCGCAGGCGCTTGGCATCAACCGCGCCACTCTGCGCAAGAAGCTGGCGCTGCGCGGGCTGTCCTGACGCCGGGCAGGTATAATTGCCCGCTCCCAGTAGCGGGCTGATCCATGTTCGATTCCACCCTGGCTCCGATCCGGCGCGCGCTGCTGAGCGTGTCCGACAAGACTGGCCTGCTCGACCTGGCGCGCGGCCTCGACGCGCTCGGCGTCGTGCTGATTTCCACCGGCGGCACCGCGCGCGCGCTGCGCGAAGCCGGGTTGGCGGTGCGCGAAGTCGCCGACGTCACCGGCTTTCCGGAAATCATGGATGGCCGGGTCAAGACCCTGCATCCGAAGATCCACGGAGGCCTGCTCGGCCGGCGTGGGCAGGACGACGCGGTGATGGCCGCACACGGCATCGAAGGCATCGACCTGCTCGTCGTCAACCTGTATCCGTTCGAACAGGCAACCGCGACGCCGGATTGCACGATGCACGATGCGATCGAGAACATCGACATCGGCGGCCCGGCGATGTTGCGCGCGGCGGCCAAGAACCACGAGCACGTCGCGACGCTGGTCGACCCGGCCGATTACGCCGAACTGATCCAGACCCTGCGCACCGACAACGGCACCACCCTTAACCTGCGCCGCCGCCTTGCGGCCAAGGTCTACGCGCACACCGCGCGCTACGATGGCGTGATCGCGAACTGGCTCGGCGCGCGCCTGACCGCCGATCACGTCGAACAGTTTCCGCCAAGCCTGCATCTGGCGTTCGCGCGCCAAGCCACGCTGCGTTACGGCGAGAACCCGCACCAAAATGCCGCGCTATACCTCGAGCGTGACGCCGCACCAGGTTGCGTTGCCACGGCGCGGGTACTGACCGGCAAGGAATTGTCCTACAACAATCTCGCCGATGCGGACGCGGCGCTGGAATGCGTCAAGGCGTTCCGCAAGGCGCCGGCCTGCGTCATCGTCAAGCACGCCAATCCCTGCGGTGTGGCGATCGGCGCGACCGCGCGCGAAGCCTACGACAAGGCCTATGCGACCGATCCGGTGTCCGCGTTCGGCGGCATCATCGCGTTCAACCAGCCGCTGGATGTGGCCACCGCGCAAGCCATTCTCGAGCGCCAATTCGTGGAAGTGGTGATCGCGCCGGAGGTGGACGCGGCCGCGCTCACCGCATTCGCGCAGAAGCCCAATGTGCGCGTGCTGGCCAGCGGCGAATGGCCGGAACAAGCGGCGCCGGCGCTCGATTTCAAGCGCATTGCCGGCGGCTTGCTGGTGCAGGACACCGACCGCGACACGCTGCTGCTGTCGGACCTGAAAGTCGTGTCCAAACGCGTGCCGGATGCCGAGGAATTGCGCGACCTGCTGTTCGCCTGGCACGTGGCAATGTACGTCAAGTCCAACGCCATCGTGTATGCGCGCCAAGGCCGCACGATCGGCATCGGCGCCGGGCAGATGAGCCGCGTGGTCAGCGCCAGGATCGCCACGCTCAAGGCCGAGGAGGCCGGGCTCGAAGTCGCCGGCAGCGTGATGGCCTCGGACGCGTTCTTCCCGTTCCGCGACGGCATCGACGCAGCGGCCGCTGCGGGCATCCGCGCCGTGATCCAGCCCGGAGGCTCGATGCGCGACGCCGAGTCGATCGCCGCGGCGGACGAGCACGCGATGGCGATGGTGTTCACGGGCGTGCGCCACTTCCGGCACTGAACCATGAAAGTCCTCGTCATCGGTTCCGGCGGGCGCGAACACGCGCTGGCCTGGAAGATCCGCCAATCCCCGCGCGTGAGCGAAGTGATCGTCGCGCCCGGCAATGCCGGCACGGCGACCGAACCCGGCGTGCGCAACGCGGCCGTCGCCATGCACGACATCGACGGTTTGCTGTCTGTGGCAAAAGTGGAAAATGTCGCATTGACCGTGGTCGGTCCCGAAGTACCGCTGGTCGCGGGCGTCGTCGACCGCTTCCGCGGCGCAGGCCTGCGCTGCTTCGGTCCGCGCAGGCTGGCCGCGCAACTGGAAGGCTCGAAGACGTTCGCCAAGGAATTCCTCGTCCGTCACAACATTCCGACCGCACGCCATGCCGCATTCGACCAACTCAAGCCGGCACTCGCTTACGTGCGTGCACAGGGCGCGCCCATCGTGATCAAGGCCGACGGCCTGGCCGCCGGTAAGGGCGTGGTCGTTGCACTCACCCTGCCCGATGCCGAGCAGGCTCTGCGCGACATGCTCGGCGCACATGTGCTCGGCGAAGCGTCCGCGCGCGTGGTGATCGAGGAATTTCTCGACGGCGAGGAAGCCAGTTACATCGCCCTGTGCGACGGCCGCCACGCGCTGCCGCTGGCCACCAGCCAGGATCACAAGCGCCGCGACGACCGCGATTTAGGCCCGAATACCGGCGGCATGGGAGCGTATTCGCCGGCACCCGTGGTCACTCCGGAAGTCGAACGCCGCATCCTGCGCGAAATCATCGAGCCCACGCTCGCCGGCATGGCCGCCGAAGGCGCGCCGTTCATCGGTTTCCTCTACGCTGGCCTCATGATCGACAAGCAAGGCGCGCCGCGCGTGATCGAATTCAACGTGCGCTTGGGCGATCCGGAAACGCAGCCGATAATGATGCGTCTGAAATCCGATCTGGTCGACCTCATCGACGCCGCGCTGGACGGCCGCCTGGACAAGATGAGCCTGTCCTGGGACGCTCGCGTCGCGCTGGGCGTGGTGCTCGCGGCGCCCGGCTATCCGGGCCAGGTGCGTCTGGGCGATGCCATCGAAGGACTCGATGCGGATTTCGGTACCGAGGTAAAGGTTTTCCACGCCGGCACGAAGATCGAGAACGGCAAGATCCTCACCGCCGGCGGCCGCGTGCTGACCGTATGCGCGCTCGGCGCGGATTTCGCCGCCGCGCAGCAACGCGCCTATGCGGCGGTGCGCAAGATCAAGGCTGACGGCCTGTTCTGCCGCCGCGACATCGGCTGGCGCGCGCTCAAACGCTGAGGCGACGGCGCAGCCCGAGCCATCCCAGTCCGAACAATCCCAGCACCAGCAGGGCCAGAGCGCGCAGGCCCAGCATCGGTGTGGGTACCGGTGGCGGCACGTTCAGGTCGCCCACCGAAAACGCACCGGGTGCGAAACTGAAAATGCGCACCTCGTCGATCTGGCCGTC
>DATIVQ010000121.1:0-9516 GCA_035465735.1 Rudaea sp. | reverse complement strand
CACGTTCAATGCCGCCACGCTTTGAAGCCTGACCGATGATGTTTTCGATTGAATTCCGGCGCCGCTTTGCCGCGGCGCCCCTGCTGGCGCTTTTGTTGGCGCTGTGCGGCTGCGTACGCGCGCCAGTATCGCCGCCACGCGCGTATTCGCCGCTGATCCTCATTTCCATCGACGGTTACCGCGCCGACTACATCGCCCGCGGCCTGTCGCCGAACCTCGTTGCGCTTGCCGCCGACGGCGTCCGTGCCGAGGCGATGAAGCCGTCGTTTCCGACCCTGACCTTCCCGAATCACTATTCGATCGTCACCGGCCTGTATCCGGATCATCACGGCATCGTCAACAACCGTTTCCTCGATCCGGAAACCGGCGCGAAGTTCGTCTACAACGACCCGAAGACCACGTCCGACCCGCACTGGTGGGGCGGCGAGCCGCTGTGGGTGAGCGTGGAACGCCAGGGCAAGCACGCAGCGACCATGTTCTGGCCGGGTTCGGACGTGGATATCGACGGCGTGCGCCCGGAACACTGGCTGCCGTTCGACGGCAAGATGACGCCGGACGCACGGGTGGACCAGGCGCTGCGATGGCTCGACCTGCCCGCAGGCCAGCGGCCGGATTTCCTGACCCTGTACTTCGAGCAGGTCGATCATGCCGGCCACGGCTACGGTCCGGATTCCCCGCAGGTCGATGCCGCGCTGCGCGAAATCGACGCTGCGCTCGGACGCCTGATCGCCGGCTTGAAACAGCGCGGGATATTCGCATCTGCCAATATCGTCGTCGTCTCCGATCACGGAATGACGGCGACCAGCGAGAATCGGCTGGTGGTGCTGGACAAGCTCGTCGACATGAACGATGTAACCGTGGTCACCGCCGGTGTAGACGCGGGCTTGGCGCCGAAACCCGGACATGAAGCCGAGGTCGATCGTGCCCTGCTCGCGCCGCACGAGCACATGCGTTGCTGGAACAAATCGCGGATACCCGGGCGCCTTCACTACGGTACCAATGCGCGCATTCCGCCCATCGTGTGCGTGGCCGACGATGGCTGGCTGATCGAAACGCAAAGCTACCTCGACCGCCCCAATCACCATATTTCCAGGGGCGAACACGGCTACGACAACAAAGATCCGGCCATGCGCGCGCTATTCGTCGCCGAAGGCCCGGCCTTCCGCCGCGGAATCGTGGTACCGGAATTCGACAACGTCGATGTCTATCCGCTGCTTACGACCATCCTGCACATCCGCCCCGCTCCGAACGACGGCAACCTGGCGCCGGTCGACACGATGCTCGCGCGATGACACAGACCGCATCGCTCGATTTCCTGCTCGCCCTGCAGCGCATCGCGAGCATCGTCCTGTTCGGCGGCTTTGTGCTGGTGCTCGCGGCCGAATGGCTGTCGCCCGCACCGGGTGCGCGCCGCGACCTTGCGCGTGTCAGGCACGATGCGCACAACTTGCTGCTATGGCTGCTCGGCATAGCGGTGATGTCCGTGGTGTTCGGCGGCACGATCTGGCTGCTGCTGCAATGGATGCAGTTCCGCCGCATCGGCGTACTCTATTACTTGCCCCTGCCCGCATGGCTGCACGCCGTCACCGCTTTTGCCCTCCTCGACGCAAGCGATTATTTTTTTCATCGCCTCAGCCATAACGTGCGCTGGTTATGGCTGCTGCACGCCGTTCATCATTCCGATACGCGCATGGACGTCACCACGAACCTGCGTCAGCATCCGCTGCATCTGATTCCGACGGTATTGTGGAAATTGGCGTCCTGCGCGGCGATCGGCGTGCCGGCCTGGGTCTTCCTGATCCACGAAATCCTGAACCTGGGATTCGCGCATCTGCATCACGCAGCGCTGCGCTGGCCACGCTGGATCGACCGGGCATTTTCGTGGCTGCTGATCACCCCGCGCCTGCACTGGAACCATCATTCGCCGCAGGTCGTGCGAACGAATTCCAACTATGGCGTGATTCTCTCGGTCTGGGATCGCTCGTTCGGTACGCTCAGCCCGGCGACTCACGAGACGCCAGAATTCGGCCTGCACGCGCTGACGCCCGCGCGGTGGCACAGCGCATGGGGGATGCTGATGACGCCGTGGCGTGCGCGGAAAATTCCGCAGTTGTGAATCAGGTGCGCTGCCTGCGGCTGGCGAAGTAAACGCCGACGGCGAGCAGCAAGGCGCAAAACGCCGTTAGCATCTTCGGGTCCAGCAAGGGCGTGGGCGCGAGTGCGGCGAGCAGCGCTCCGGTCAAGGACGTGAGTGGGCCTGTGTTTGCGCCAGCGCCAATATTCCCGCATGTCAGGGTAAAGCCGCCGACTGCCAGCCCGACCGTACTGCAGCTTCCGGTCAGTTGTGCCGTCTCGGTGGCGGCCGTACTCGCCTTGTACTGAACGATCACGGTGCAACTCGGAGATCCAGCGCTGAGTACCGTGGTTCCCGGCTGGCAGGTTCCACCGACAATGGCGAAATCCGCCGCGTTCGCGCCGGCAGTCGCCAGGGCGCTGAGACTCGCACCATTGTTGGTGCCGCCATTGCCGTTGAACGTCAAGGTGATCGTCTGCGTCGCGCTATTCGTGCCAATCGCGGGCGAGAAAAGCGATGTTGCGCCGCCGCCGACGATCGCGGTTGTGGTCACTCCCGCAAAGGCGGAACCCGCCGCCAACAATGCACCGAGAGCCGCTACGACCCGTGTACCCATGGAAAAACGCATGGCCATTCCCTCCCGTCGGCGAATGCTGCCGATCATGTCACGCACCCAGCCGACGCGCAAGCGCGCTCAAATCGCCGAATCAAGCCTCTCCACGACCTCGCGATAACGTGCGGCGATGCGTTCCTCGTTGCGGTGGCGAAAATCGCGCACCACCCACTCGCCATTCACCATCACTTCGCGAACCGGATTCACGTTGCCGGCGAAAACAAACGTGTCCAACACGTTGCCGGCATCCCGGCCGGCAAGCTGCGGAGAATGATCGTCTAGCACGATCAGGTCGGCGCGTGCTCCAAACTCGAACGCGCCGGTGCCGGCGCCCGCGGCTTGCGCGCCACCGTAGAGCGCATCGCCCCACAGGTTTTCGCCAACGCTGGTACTGGAATCGCTGACCGCGACATTGCGCCGGTGCGCGCTCAGGCGCTGGCCGTACTCGAGCCAACGCAATTCTTCGACCGGCGAGATCGAAATGTTGGAATCCGAACCGATGCCGAGCACGCCATCCGCAGCGCGGAAATCCTGCAGCGGAAACAGACCGTCGCCGAGATTGGCTTCGGTGGTCGGACACAAACCCGCTACCGCACCGCATTCGGCAAGGCCACGCGTTTCGTCGGCCGTCATGTGGGTGGCGTGGACCAGACACCATCGCGCATCGACAGTGGCGTTGTCGAGCAGCCATTCGACCGGCCGGGCACCGCGCACGTTCAGACAATCCTGCACCTCGCCGATTTGCTCGGCGATGTGGATATGCACAGGACGGTCGCCCAGCTTCGAATCGAGCACCGCATTCAACGCTTGCGGCGGCACGGCACGCAGGGAATGCAGCGCGATGCCGATACGCAATGTGGAATCTTCCATTTTGCGCAGTTTTTCCACGAGGCGCAGATAACCATCGACATCGAAGCCGAAGCGGCGCTGGCGTTCGGACAGCGCGCGCCCATCGAATCCGCCCGTCATGTACAGCACCGGCAACAGCGTCAATCCGATGCCGGCCTCGCGCGCGGCCTCGATCAGGGCCAGCGACATCGCGTCCGTATCGGCATAAGGCCTGCCGTCGGGTTGATGATGCAGATAGTGGAATTCGCAAACCTGCGTGTAGCCGGCCTTGAGCATCTCCACGTACGACTGCGCCGCGATGGCGCGCAGATCGTCGGGACCGATGCGCCCGGCAAATGCGTACATGGTCTCGCGCCAGGACCAGAAATTGTCCTGCGGATTCGATTGTCTTTCCGCGAGTCCCGCCATCGCGCGCTGGAAAGCGTGCGAATGCAGGTTCGGCATGCCGGGTAGTACAAAACGCCCAAGGCGACGCGCATCCGCCGTGCTTGCGCCATCGTCCACGTCGCCGAGCACGCCGCCTTCCACGGACAGGTGCGCATCCCCACTCCAGCCATGCGGCAGCCAGGCGTAATCGGCGAAATAGACAGTCATCGCGGCGTTCTCCGGCCGGTGGGCGAATTCGGTGCGCGGCGCGCAAATCAAAGTCTGCGATAATACATGGATGTCCACCAGCCAATCCGGGGACCGACACCACCGCCTGCGCAAGTTGCTCGGTCACGAATTCTTTGCGCCCCAGCAATGGCAACGACGTGCGGCGTTGTGGATCGGTGGCGTGGTCGTTGGCCTGGCCGCGATCGTGTTCGCCGGCGCCAGCAACATAGCATTCGATCTGTTCCGCCGCGTACTCGCGATTTCGCCCTGGTTGCCGCTGGCGCTGACGCCGGCGGTCTTCGCCCTGCTCGCCTGGCTCACCGCCGGCGTACTCAAACCGACGCGTGGCAGCGGCATTCCGCAGGTGATCGCGGCGATCGAAATCGAGGACGCCGGGTTTCGCCAGCGCATGCTGTCGCTGCCGGTCGCGCTCGGCAAGATGCTGCTCACCCTCGTCGCGCTGGCCGGCGGTGCTTCGGTCGGCCGCGAGGGTCCGACCGTGCACGTCGGCGCCGGACTCATGTTCTGGATCGGACGCCGTTTCGGTTTCAACGACGCCAAGGCGCTGTCGCGTTTCGTTCTCGCCGGCGGCGGCGCCGGCATCGCCGCGGCGTTCAACACGCCACTGGCGGGTGTGGTCTTCGCCATCGAGGAACTCGCCGGCACCTACGAGCATCGTTTCAGCGGCATCATCCTCACCGCGGTCATCTTCGCCGGCGTGGTTTCGCTCGGCATCCTCGGCAACTACGCCTATTTCGGCCAGGTCGAATCGACCTTGCCGCTGGGCCATGGCTGGATCGCGATCGCCCTGTGCGGGCTTTGCGGCGGCCTAGGCGGCGGGCTGTTTTCGCGCGTCGTTCTGCTTGCCGACCGCGGACCTCTGGAATACATCGCCTCGCTGCGCCGCCGCGCACCGGTCATGTTCGCGGCCGGATGCGGACTGGCGTTGGCCGCGCTGGGCATCGCCAGCGGCAGCGTCATTTACGGTACGGGCTACGTGGAAGCGCGCGCCCTCATCCAGGATGCGCATAGCGCAGCCGGGGTGTTCGGCCTGTTCAAGCTGGGAGCCAACATCCTTTCCTACTGGGCAGGCATCCCCGGCGGCATTTTCTCACCGGCCCTGGCTGTGGGCGCCGGCATGGGACATACCATCTCGGCAGTGCTGCCCAACACGGACCAAGGCGCGGTCATCCTGCTCGGCATGGCAGCGTTCCTGACCGGAGTGACACAATCGCCCATCACCTCGGCCGTCATCTCGCTCGAACTCACGGCCAACCAGAACATGGTGATACCGATAATGGCCGTGTGCCTGCTCGCCCGCGGTATTTCCGCGCTGGTGTGCCACACGCCCGTGTATCGCGCATTCGCCATCCGCGAGATCGACGAGTTCGAAAAGGAAGCCGCGGCGACCATCTCGCCGCCAGCGGCACTGCCCGCCCCGGGCACCCCGCCGCCGGCGAACTGAGGGCATCCGATGACTGCGCCCGCGACGACGCGCTGGGACCACCTGCTGCTCGATTGCCGCCTCGCGACGATGACGGACAACGGCGCCGCCTATGGCGCCGTCGCAAACGCCGCGCTGGCCTGGAAGAACGGCGTCATCACTTTCGCCGGACCGCAATCCACGTTGCCGGGAAAGCCGCAGGACCTCGCCGCGCAAGTCGCATCGGTCGGCAACGCCTGGATCACCCCGGGCCTGATCGACTGCCACACGCACCTTGTCTTCGCGGGAAATCGCGCCGAGGAATTCGAGCAGCGGTTGCAAGGCGCGAGCTACGAGGAAATCGCCCGTCGCGGCGGCGGCATCGTATCGACCGTGACGAAGACTCGTGCCGCCAGCGATGGCGAACTGCTCGCGCAATCGCTGCCGCGCGCGCAGGCGCTCGTGCGCGATGGCGTGACCACGCTGGAGATCAAGTCCGGCTATGGATTGAACCTTGAAACCGAAGCGAAAATGCTGCGCGTCGCGCGCCGCATCGGCAAGGAACTGGGCATCACGGTACGCACCACGTTCCTCGGCGCGCATGCGCTGCCACCGGAATTCGCAGGCCACCAGGCCGATTACGTGGATGAGGTCTGTGTGCGCATGTTGCCCGCGATCGCGCATGCGAAGCTCGCCGAAGCGGTGGATGCATTCTGCGAAGGCATCGCATTCACGCCATCCGAGGTGCGCCGCGTGTTCGAGGAAGCGCGCGCGCTGGGACTGCGCGTGAAGCTGCACGCGGACCAGTTGTCGGATCTGGATGGCGCCGCGCTGGCCGCTGAATTCGGCGCGCTCTCGGCCGATCACCTGGAATACACGAATGCAGCCGGCGTGCGCGCAATGGCCGCGGCCGGCACGGTCGCGGTGATGCTGCCCGCGGCATTTTATACATTGCGCGAGACGAAACTCCCGCCGCTTGGTGCCTTACGCGAACACGGCGTGCCGCTGGCGGTGGCGAGCGACGTCAATCCCGGCACCTCGCCGGTCTTGTCCCTGCGCCAGGCCATGAACATGGCCTGCACCCTTTTCCGCATGACGCCGGAAGAAGCGCTGCGCGGCGCCACGGTCAATGCCGCGCGCGCGCTGGGATTGGCCGATTGCGGCACGCTGAAGATTGGCAAACGCGCAGACCTGGCCGTCTGGAATGTCGAGCATCCGGCCGAATTGAGCTACTGGATCGGCGGCGATCTCGCACAGCGGGTCATCGCTGGCGGTGCGGACGTCTGAAACACAAAGCCCCGCGCATGGCGGGGCCTTGCAGAACCTGAAACGAGATTCAGGCCGACTTCTTCGGCGCTGCCTTCTTAGCGGCCGGAGCGGCCTTCTTCACGGCGGCCTTGGCCGGTGCGGCCTTCTTCACCGCGCCGCCGGCCGTCTTCGCCGGCTTGCGCGGACGCGCGTTGCCGTAGCTGCGGATCGCGATCTTGCCCTTGCGTGTCTTGCGGTCGCCTCTGCCCATCGGAATCGTTCTCCAAAGTCGGTTGGTTGAATCGGGTGCGTAGCTTACCAGCACGCGATCCCCGCGCAAGCGCAATCAGCGCTTATGTCCGTCGCCACAGTCCGTGCCGGCGCATTCCAGCTTCTCGATCTGGATCGTGGCATGGGTAATGCCAAAGCGCTTGTGCAGCAGGCGCTGGATCGCAGTCAGCGCCGCGCCGGATTCGGCATCCGTGGCCACGCGCGCATGCAGCGTGGCGATGCGCCTGCCGCCGCCAAGCTGCCACACATGCACGTGATGCACTCCGCCGATCCCGGTTTCGCGTTCGATCGTTCCGGCCACGTCAGCGGCCTGCAGGTCGTCCGGCGTGCCTTCGAGCAGGATATGCGCACTGCGGCACAACAGGTTCCATGCGCTGAAGAGGATGAGCAATGCCACCAGGATCGACAAGGCCGGATCGGCCGCGAGCCAGCCGAAATAACGGATCAGCAGCGCCGCAGCTATAGCTGCAAGCGATCCGAGCAGGTCGCCGAGTACATGCAGGCGCGCACCGGCGACATTCACGTCATCATGCGCATGTGCGCCGATCACGCGCAGGACGAGCATGTTCACGGCCAGGCCCGCAAGCGCAACGATCAGCATCAACCCGGAGCGGATCGGCAAAGGATTGACGAAGCGCACCGTGGCTTCGTATGCGATCCACGCGGTCAACGCGAATTGCGTCAACGCGTTTGTGTAGCCGGCTAATACTTCCATGCGCGCATAACCGAAGCTGCGCCGCGCATCGGCCGGACGGCGCGCCATGAAGGCCCCACCCCACGCCAGCAGCAGGGCCAGCGCGTCGACCAGCATGTGGCCGGCATCGGCGAGCAGGGCGAGCGATCCCGACATCCATCCACCAACTGCCTCGGCGAACAGGGTCAGCAGCGTTAGAACGAACGCGATCAGCAGGCGTCGTTCACCGGCGTTCGCGGATACGTGCGTATGATCGGAATGAGTGGTGTGGGAATGCGCGTGGGACATGCGCGCTCGCGACGGCGAAATTGCGTTGCGCGAATCCTAGGCGCTCAGGCCGGCGTTACACAATCGCAAACGTGCGGTTCACGCGCGATGCGCAGATTGACGATGTGCGCGAGGGACACGCAGGTGCCGCCGGCGACGACGAACAGGGAATGCCAGAACGTCGCGCTGCCGAGATCGAAGGCAAATCCGCCGATCCACAGCAGGAGCAGTCCCGGCACGAGCAGCGCGAACGCACGTGCGGTGCGATGGCGGCGATAGCCGAGCACGGCCATGGTCAACGCGAGCACGCTGGCGAAGGCAATGAAGCCGCGTTCGAAACCGTGGTTCGCAAGAAAACCCAGGCCCAGCGCGGGCAGGATGGCCAACAGGAACGGCAGCGCGGCGCAATGCACCGCACACAACATCGACGCCGTTGCGCCGAGGCGATCGGCAGCGGACGTCAGGCGGCCATCGGATGCGTGCGGGGATTCGTTCGGCAGCGCGTACATGCGTACATTATATCATAACTCGCCCGATGGACGAGTAATCCGCACTTCGGGCACAGAGGGTTATTCAGGCAGAGCAACAGCGCTTGCACACGCCGTGCACCTCGAGCGTCTGCGCGCGTGCGCGAAAACCCAAAGCCTTGGCCTGATCGGCGAGCATGCCGGAAACGCGCTCGTCGCAGATTTCCGTGGCCGATTCGCAGACGTCGCAAATCAGGAACGGTACCTGGTGCACGACGCTGGGATGATGGCAACTCACATAGGCGTTGATCGACTGAAGCTTGTGGATGAAACCGTTGTCGATCAGGAAATCCAGAGCGCGATAGACAGTCGGCGGCGCCGCGTTGCTGCGCGCGTCCTTTAGCTGGTCAAGCAGATCATACGCTTTCACGGGTTTTTCCGACGCGGCGATCAACTCCAGCACTTGCATGCGGATTTCGGTCAGGCGCAGGCCGCGCTGGGCACAGGCCGCCGACACCTCGCGCACGAACGCCTTCGCGTTGTGCGTGTGATGGTGCGTGGCGTGGGTGGATTTGGCGGACATACCGATTGTTATCTCGGGGCTTCGCCTAAGCGCTTCAAGGCTTGCCGGTCTCGATCATAATACCGGGATCGAATCATTCTTACCGCAACCCTCTCCCGCCAGCGGGAGAGGCGGATAAGGTAGCGCCGCAATGCCGGCAATGCGCATCGCCGGCATCCACCGGCTTGCGACACCTGGGGCACGTGGGCTTCGGCTTTTGCACCGGCAGCAGCAACGAAATGATCCAGCCAATGGGGCCGAGCGCGGCGCCGAGCACGGCGTCGCGCACGATAGCGTTCTTGTACTTGCCGATCAGCGCGCCGACCGCGGCGCAGACGACGGTGAAGACGATGGCCCAGATCCACAGCGTGGGATCGGTCAGGGTCTGCGTGCATTGATCGAGCAGGCGTTGCGCCGCGTCCGGATCGGTGGGA
>DATIVQ010000120.1:0-3691 GCA_035465735.1 Rudaea sp. | reverse complement strand
TCGCCGCAGTTGCCGATTGCGTTGATCGCCAGCGAAGACCAGAAATTTCCGTTTCACCACGGCTTTGACGTGCAGGCGATCCAGGATGCCATTGACGAGGCCGACGACGGCGAACGCCTGCGCGGCGCGAGTACGATCAGCCAGCAGACTGCCAAGAACCTGTTCCTGTGGAGTGGTCGCAGTTTCGTGCGTAAGGGTCTGGAGGTGTATTTCACGGCGCTGCTGGAAATCACCTGGCCCAAGCGCCGCATCCTCGAGGTCTACATGAACATTGCCGAATTCGGCAATGGCATCTATGGCGCCGATGCGGCGGCGCGCACGTTCTTCCATGAAGCGCCATCGCAGCTTGACCCCTATCGGTCCGCGCTGCTCGCCTCGGTGCTGCCGAATCCGAAGCGGCTGCACGCCGACCGCCCCTCGCCTTATGTGCTGCGCCACGCCGAATGGACGCAGCGCCAGGTGCGGCAATTGGGCGGGATCGGCTATTTGCCGCGCTGAGGCGTTACCGCTTCTCGTACCAGAACCGGCTACGGTTGACGACGCGGACGACCGCCAGCATGACCGGCACTTCGATCAGTACGCCGACGACCGTAGCCAGCGCGGCGCCGGATTGCAAGCCGAACAGCGAGATCGCCGCGGCTACAGCCAGCTCGAAAAAATTGCTGGCCCCGATCAACGCCGATGGCCCGGCCACACAGTGGGCTTCGCCAGCGAACCGATTCAGCCCGTAGGCGAGCGCCGCGTTGAACAGGACCTGGATCGCGATCGGCACCGCGAGCAGCGCAATGACCAACGGTTGCCGCGCGATTGCCTCGCCCTGGAAGCCGAACAGCAACACGAGCGTGGCCAGCAGGGCGAGTAGCGACCACGGATGCAATGCGCGCAGTGCGGCATCCAGTGCGCCGGGACTTCGGCGCAAGCGCACCCGCGCCGCCTGCGCGAGCGCGAGCGGCAGCACGATGTAGAGCGTCACGGACAGCAGCAGTGTCGCCCACGGCACCGCGATCGCGGCGACACCGAGCAGAAATGCAACGATGGGTGCGAACGCGAACACCATGATGGTGTCGTTCAGCGCTACCTGGGTCAGGGTGAAGTTCGGTTCGCCGTCCACCAGCTGGCTCCAGACGAATACCATTGCCGTGCACGGCGCGGCCGCGAGCAGGATCAGTCCGGCGATGTAGCTGTCGTGCTGCTCTGGTGGCAGCCATTGCGCGAACAGGTGGCGGATGAAGATCCAGCCGAGCAGTGCCATCGAGAAGGGTTTTACCGCCCAGTTGACGAACAGGGTGACGCCGAAGCCACGCCAGTGTCGGCGCACCGCGCCGAGCGAGCCGAAATCCACCCGCATCAGCATCGGCACGATCATCAGCCAGATCAGCATTCCGATCGGCAGGTTGATGTGCGCAATCTGCATTGCCCCCAGTGCTTGAAAGGCTTGCGGGAACAGGCGGCCGACGCCAATGCCGGCGAGAATGCACAGCCCGACCCAGAGGCTCAGCCAGCGCTCGAACGCGCCCAGCGCCGCTTTGCTAGTACGCGCATCGGCGGGCAACTCACGCAGCAGCGCCTGGACGCGGCTTTCAATATCGTCGCGTACTGCGCGAAATTGTTCGTCGGAGAGATTCTTCGGGTCGGGCAAGGCCCAATCTTCGCGCCGCGCGGCCGGAATCCATGGGCAGGCGTCGCCGCAGCCCATCGTCACCACGGCGTCGAATGGCTCATCGCCCACGTCTTGCAGCGACTTCGAATGCTGTGCGCGCAGATCGATGCCACGTTCGGCCATCATTGCGACGGCACGCGGATTGATCGTCCCGGACGGGCGCGAACCGGCCGAGTGCGCTTCCACGCGCGCACCGCCATGTGCGCGCGCGAAGCCTTCCGCCATCTGACTGCGGTTGGAGTTCTCGACACAGACGAACAGGATGCGGTTCATTCGCCGCAGCGCGCGTTGCCGGTTGCCTGCGGGCCACAGCAGGCACTGGGCGCAGTGTTTTTCTGCGGACCGCAACAGGCGGCGGCCTGAGCGGGTTCGAAGTACGTCGTTGCCGCACCGTGCGTGTAGAAACTCTCCCAGCGCACGCCTTGCGGGTCTTCGCTCCAGTACTTGTCCGAATGCGCGTAGCAGCAGGTCGTGCTGGTTTCGGTCAGGCGCAGCGCGTCGGCGGCCTTGAGGCGTGCGCCGATCTGCTCCAGCTCAGCCGGGTCGTCCGCCTGCAGGCCGAGGTGATCGACGCCGGTGGCGTGCTCGCGGTGCGAAATGGCGAAATTCACGCGCGGATCGTCGAGCATCCACTTCGCGTAATCGTCCTTGCGCACGCTCGGCTCGGCGCCGAACAGTTGCGAATAAAAACGGATGCTCTGGTTCAGGTCCTGCACGTTGACGTGGACATGGAAGCGTTTCATTTTCTGGTTCTCCTTCTGGGTTTGTTCGGCGTCGGGGCGCAGGCAGAATCGATGCCGCACGGTTCGCCCGCACAGCAGTTTTCGGTGAGATGGGCGAGCAGGGCGTTCATGCGCGTGTAATCGGCGCGACACCAGATGTTGCGGCCTTCGCGGCGATCGTTCACCAGGCCGGCGTGGCGCAGGACGTTCAGGTGATTCGTCAGTGTGGCCGGAGCCAGACGCGTCTGCATCTGCAGCGCTCCTACGGTCAGGCCGCCGTCGCCGGCCTGCACGAGCAGGCGGAAGATTTCAAGGCGCCGCGCATGCGCCAACGCCTTGAGTGCGGCGATTGCTTCTGACGATTTCATAATTCCAAAAGTATCGAAATAAATGAAAGCTTGTCAAGCACGCCAGTGCGCGCGCGGTTTCGCCCGCAACCGGCTTTCGGCTAGCATGCCGACCCATGCAAACCCTGAGTGTCGTCGTTCCGGCCTACAATGAGAGCGCGGGCCTGCGCGAGTTCCATGCGCGCCTCGTCGCCGTGTTCGACAAACTCGACATGAGCTGCACCGTGCTGTATGTCGACGACGGCAGTCGCGACGACACCTGGGCCGTGATGGAATCGCTGCGCGCCGGCGACACGCGCGTGGCGACGCTGAAGCTCAGCCGCAACTTCGGCAAGGAACTGGCGATGACGGCCGGGCTGGATGCCGTCGAAAGCGACGCCGTCGTCGTGATTGACGCGGATTTGCAGGACCCGCCGGAACTGATAGAGCAATTCGTCGCCGCCTGGCGCGAAGGTTGCGACGTCGTCTACGGCACGCGCTCCACGCGTGCGGGCGAGAGCGGCGTGAAGAAGTTCACGTCCGCCGCGTTCTACCGCCTGATGGAACGCCTGAGCCATACGCCGGTGCCGCGCGATACCGGCGATTTCCGCCTGCTCGGCAGGCGCGCGCTGGAAGCGCTCAAGCAGGTGCGCGAGCGCCAGCGCTTCATGAAGGGCCTGTTCGCCTGGGTGGGTTTCCGCCAGGCATCGGTCGTGTACGAACGCGATCCACGCTTCGCAGGGAGCAGCAAGTTCAACTACTGGCGCTTGTGGAATTTTGCGCTCGAGGGCATCACCTCGTTTTCCACCGCGCCGTTGCGGCTGGCAACTTATGTCGGTCTTTTGACAGCGTTCGCCGCCTTCGTGTTTGGCGTGTTCGTTTTCGTCAAAGCCGCGTTCTATGGCGACGTGGTGCGCGGTTACCCGACCTTGCTGCTCGTCATCCTGTTTCTTGGCGGCGTGCAGCTGATGGCGCTGGGCATG
>DATIVQ010000119.1:0-16906 GCA_035465735.1 Rudaea sp. | reverse complement strand
GTTGAGCGCTGCACCTTCCAGCCGCAGCGCGATCAATGCACGCAGCAGGCGCCGCAGGCTCGGCAAATCCTCCGTCGCCGGTTCTGCGTCGCGCGCCAATGCGAGCAAGGCCGTGCCGCGCAGCTTGAGTCCGTCGCCCGCGCCGCGCCAGCGCACCGGGCCTTGTTCGAGGAAATACGCATATTCGACGGCGGATTCGATGGATTCGCCGGTATCGGCCTCGACGTCGAGCTGCAATCCGTAACCGAGTTGACTGAGCAGGTCGCGCTCGAAGCGACGCAGCGTCCACGCCGGCGCATCGCCGTGTGCGAGCCGCGCCAAGGTTTTGAGGTATGTCGCGAACATGTCCGGATGCGGATCGTTGCGCGGGGCCAGGCGCACGACGAGCTCGTTGAGGTACAAGGCGCACAGCAGGGCTTCGCCGGCCAACGGCAGCGCGGGCCCGGCCGCATCCGCCGCATGCATTGTCGCCAGCTCGCCGCGCCCGCTCCAGCTCAATTGCAGCGGCGCAAAAGGCTGCAGCAGCGAGCGCGGCGTACGCGACCGCGCACTGCGCACTCCGCGCGCGACGAGCCCGACACGACCATGATCGCGGCTGAGCACGTCGAGCAGCAACGACGTTTCCCGCCACGCGCGCGCGTGCAGGACGAAAGCCGGTTGCGCCACGACGCGGATCATTCCGAATAACCGAACTTCCTGAGGGCAGCCTCGTCGTCCGACCAGTTCTCGCGCACGCGTACCCACAACTGCAAATGTACGCGGCGGCCGAAGGCCTTTTCCATGACGCGCCGCGCCGCGCTGCCGATCGCCTTCAACTGTGCGCCGCCGGCGCCGATGACGATGGCCTTCTGGCCCTCGCGTTCGATCCAGATCGTTGCGTGGATGACGCTGTGGCCCTCCGCCTCGCTGAATTGCGTCACTTCCACCGTCGCCGCGTAGGGCAGTTCATTGGACAGGCGCAACATCACCTGTTCGCGCACCATCTCGCCGGCCAGGAAGCGCTCGCTGCGGTCGGTGAGTTCATCCTCGGCATGGATCGCCGCGCCCAGCGGCAGGTGCGCGATGATGCCGCGTTCGAATTTGTCGAGCCCATCGCGACGACGCGCGGAAACGAGAAACACTGCATCGAAGGCGCGCTCCGAGCTGATCTTCTCGATGAACGGCAAAAGTGTTGCCTTGTGCTTGCTCGCATCGACTTTGTTGATCGCAAGCAGGCGCGGCCGCTGGGCATCGAGTTGGTTCCAGACCTGCGTGTCTTCCGCCGTCCAGCGCCCGGCTTCAACGATCTGCACGGCGACATCGGCCTCAGCGATGGCTTGGCGTGCCGTGCGGTTGAGCTGGCGGTTGATCGCGCGGCCACGGCCACGATGCAGGCCCGGCGTGTCCAGGAACAGGATCTGGCCCTGCGGCCGGGTGAGGATGCCGAGGATGCGATGACGCGTGGTCTGCGGCTTGGGCCCGGCAATGCTCAGGTGCCAGCCGAGCATGGCATTGAGCAGGGTCGATTTGCCAACGTTCGGACGGCCGACGAGCGCGGCCGTCCCGCAGCGGAAGCCCGTCGACGGCAGCGCGTCAGAAATCATGTGCCGCGGCGATCTGTGCCAACGCCGCTTCCGCAGCCGCCTGCTCGGCCGCGCGCCGGCTGCTGCCGCTGCCGCCGCAGCGCAGGCCGAAGGCCGCGACGACGCAGGCCATGTCGAAGATCTTGGCGTGATCGGCGCCGCTGGATCCGGTCAACTCGTAAAGCGGCAGCGGCAAGCCACGTCCTTGCAGCAATTCCTGCAACTGCGTCTTCGGATCCTTGTCGTGCGTGCGGATAGCTTCATC
This sequence comes from Rudaea sp., assembly GCA_035465735.1. GTDB lineage: Bacteria > Pseudomonadota > Gammaproteobacteria > Xanthomonadales > Rhodanobacteraceae > Rudaea. The sequence goes on along the minus strand of DATIVQ010000119.1, from coordinate 15,079 downwards.
GATGCGCGGTTCGAAGATGGCGAGCACAACCTGGCGGCAAGCATCGAAACCACCGTCCAGATAACACGCGCCGACCAAGGCTTCGAATGCGTCGGCGAGGATTGAATCGCGCCGGAATCCTCCGCTTTTCAGCTCACCCTGACCCAGGTGGAGTTGATCGCCCAGCTCGAGTTCGCGCGCGATCTGCGCGAGCGCGCCTTCGTTGACCATGCGCGCGCGCCAGCGCGTCAGTTCGCCCTCATCGGCGTGTGGAAAACGCGCGTAGAGCAACTCGGCGGCGAACAGGCCCACCAGCGCGTCGCCGAGGAATTCCAGCCGCTCGTTGTTGCGCGCGCCGGTGCTGCGGTGGCGTAGCGCCTGTTCGCGCAACGCCGGATCGCGGAAGCTGTAGGCAAAAACGGCGCCCAAGCTCAGTACGTCGCGCCCTTGGACAGGTCGACGGTGTAGTTGAAATGCACCAGCAGGTCGATATTGTAGATGAAGGGTCTTTGCACGCTGTAGGCAACGTTGAGGCTGTGCTGGCCGTTGCTGGTGATCAGAGTGAGGCTGGACATCGGCACGTCGGTTTCATCCACGTACTGCACGTCGAAGATTGGCTCGATTTTGCGCCGGATTTGCGCAATATCCATGTTCTGGATATCGGCATCCGACTGCAGCGATTTCATCGACTTGACGACAGCGAAATACTCGGTGTAGACGGGAACCAGTTTCATCGCCGCGTAGGCGAAGAAGCCGACGACGATCAGAACGATAGCAAAGCCAATCAGGGTAATGCCGTGTTGCTTGCGCATAGTCGTCCTCATTTGATCAAGGTACCGATTCGCTTGAAGTCGATGCCGCCGTCGAAGTTCATCCAGATCACGAAGGCCTTGCCGATCAGGTTCTTCTCCGGCACGAAGCCCCAGTAGCGGCCGTCTTCGCTGTTGTCGCGATTATCCCCCATTGCGAAATAGTGTCCAGCAGGCACGACCCAGGTGCCTTCGCGGCCGGGCGGCAGGAAATTGGATTCCAGAATCTCGTGTTGCACGCCGGAAAGCGTCTCGTCGTGGATTTCCGCACCGGCCATGCGCCGGCCTTCCATGCCGGTGCCGATGAACGGCCCGACGTCCGTTTGCGCGACTTCCTGACCGTTCACGTACAAGGTCTTGTTGCGGTAGGTGATGGTGTCGCCCGGCAGCCCGATCACGCGCTTGATGTAATCCAGTTGCGGCACCGGCGCCTGCGGATAGTCGCAGGGTTTGCCGCTGCGCACCGGCTTGCCGTCGACTACGCAGGAAAAACCGGGGTATCGGAACACGAACACATCGCCACGGTGCGGTTCGCCGATATCGACGATCTTGGTGCCGAGCACCGGCAGGCGCAGGCCGTAGGCAAATTTGTTGACCAGGATGAAATCGCCGACCAGCAGGGTCGGCATCATCGATCCGGACGGGATCTTGAACGGTTCCGCGATGAACGAGCGGAACAGCAGCACGATCAGAATCACCGGGAAGAACGAACGCGCGTACTCGACCAGGATCGGCTCGCGCAGCGCTTCCTGGGCGCGCTGCTGGCGCTCCACCGTGCTGCCTTGCGCTGCACCCAATGCCTGTGCGCGTGCCGCGCGCCTGCGCGCGAAAAACAGCCGGTCGATCAGCCAGACCACACCGGTGACGGCGGTCAGGACGACCAGCAACAGGGCAAAATCGAATTCCATCCGGCTTTCCTTCGATAATCGGGTGCGCGCTACGGCGCGGGCTACTTATCTACCTGCAGAACCGCGAGGAAGGCTTCCTGCGGAATCTCCACGCGGCCGACCTGTTTCATGCGTTTCTTGCCTTCCTTCTGCTTTTCCAGCAGTTTGCGCTTGCGCGTGGCATCGCCTCCATAGCATTTGGCCAGCACGTTCTTGCGCATTGCCTTGACCGTGGTGCGCGCAATGACCTGCGCGCCGACGGCGGCCTGGATCGCGACATCGAACATCTGACGCGGGATCAGGTCCTTCATGCGCTCGGTCAGATCGCGCCCGCGCCGGTCGGCCTGGCTGCGGTGCACGATCAGGCTGAGCGCATCGACGCGATCACCATTGATCAGCACGTCCAGGCGCACGAACGGTCCGGCCTGGAAGCGTTCGAAATGGTAATCCATAGAGGCGTAGCCGCGCGACACCGACTTGAGCTTGTCGAAGAAATCCATCACCACCTCGGCTAGCGGCAGCTCGTAACTGATCTGCACCTGGGTGGCAAGATAATGGATCGACCGCTGCATGCCGCGCTTTTCCTCGCACAGGGTGATGACGTTGCCTACGTAGGCGGGCGGCGTGAGAATATTGGCGACAATGACCGGCTCGCGGATTTCCTCGATGTAATTGGCCGCCGGCAGTTTGGCCGGATTGTCGAGCTGGATCACGCTGCCGTCGGTCTTCAGCACCTCGTAGATCACCGTCGGCGCGGTGCTGATGAGATCGAGGTTGTATTCACGCTCCAGCCGCTCCTGCACGATCTCCATGTGCAACAGGCCGAGAAAGCCGCAGCGGAAGCCAAAGCCCATCGCCTCGGAGGATTCCGGTTCGAAGTGCATCGCGGCATCGTTGAGCTTGAGCTTTTCCAGCGCTTCGCGCAGTGACGGATAATCCTCGGCGACGAGCGGGAACAGCCCCGCGAACACGCGTGGCTGCATCTTCTGGAAGCCCGGCAGCGGATGCGGCGCAGGCTTGCCGGCGTGGGTTAGTGTGTCGCCGACCGGCGCACCATGCACGTCCTTGATCGAGGCGGTGACCCAGCCGACCTCGCCCGCGCGCAGCGCGTCGCGGGACTTGCGCTTGGGCGTGAACACGCCGACCTGATCGACCTCGTGCGCACGCCCGGTCGACATCACCAGCAGTTTGTCGCCGGGGTGGATCTCCCCCTGCATGACGCGCACCAGCGACACCACGCCCAGGTAATTGTCGAACCAGGAATCGATGATCAGCGCCTGCAGCCGATCCGTATCGCGCGGCTTGGGCGGCGGAATGCGCGCGACGATGGCCTCGAGCACCTCGGCCACGTTTTCGCCGGTCTTGGCACTGATCGCGATGGCATCGTCGGCATGGATGCCGATTACCGCCTCGATTTCCGCCTTCACCTTCGGGATATCTGCGGTGGGAAGGTCGATCTTGTTCAGCACCGGCACCACTTCCAGGCCCATCTCCACCGCGGTGTAGCAATTGGCGACCGATTGCGCTTCCACGCCCTGGGCGGCATCGACGACGAGCAGCGCGCCTTCGCAGGCAGCGAGCGAACGACTGACTTCGTAGGAAAAATCCACGTGCCCCGGCGTGTCGATGAAATTGAGCTGGTAGACGTTGCCGTCCTTGGCCTTGTAAGGCAGGGAAACCGACTGCGCCTTGATCGTGATTCCGCGCTCGCGCTCGATGGGATTGGAATCGAGCACCTGCGCTTCCATCTCGCGCGCCTCCAGCCCGCCGCACAATTGGATGATGCGGTCGGCGAGCGTGGATTTGCCGTGGTCGACGTGGGCGATGATGGAGAAATTGCGGATCAGGTTCATGCGGCTGCCAGCGGCCGCAAACCCTTCCGGCGCGGCAAAACACGCATTATCGCAGAAAGCGGCGCCGCCCGCCCCGGAAAATGCGAACGCCTGAGCCAACGGCACCGGCGTTCGCGGAAAGGATCAGTTCAACCTTTGCCCTTCGGTACGGTCACGGCGACGAACTGCGTCGCGTCGCCGCGGCGCATCAACAACATCACCGACTCGCCCGGCTTGACGTCCTTGACCGCTGCATTGAAATCGGCGGCAGACTTGATCGCCTTGCGTCCGACCATGGTGATGACATCGCCTGGCTGCAAACCCGAGCGCATCGCCGCCTGAGCACGAATGTCGGTGACGACCACGCCCTGCTCATCTTTGATTCCGAGTTGCTTGCGCTGTTCGGCGGTCAGGTCCTCGACGACGATACCAAGCGGATTGCTCAATTGCGACTTCGCGCCGCCAGTGCTGGCGACATCGCCCTTCTCCTGAGGCAGTTCGCCGACGGTCACCGGCACGGTGAGTGTCTTGCCGTCGCGGAAGATCTTCAGCTCCGCCTTGCTGCCGGGCTTGGTATTGCCGACCAGAGGCGGCAGGTCGGAGGACTGGTCGATGGCATGGCCGTTGAACGCGAGGATCACGTCGCGCACCTGGACGCCGGCCTTGTCCGCGCCACTGCCCGGCGTGACCTTGGCCACCAGCGCGCCCTCCGCGCTGGGCAGGCCCAGGCTCTGCGCGAAGCCGCGGTCGATGTTCTGGATCTGCACGCCGATCATGCCGCGTGAGACATGGCCGTATTTCTTGAGCTGCTCAACCGTGTTCATCGCGATATCGATCGGAATCGCCAGCGAGATGCCTACCGAGCTGCCGGTATTGCTGACGATCTGCGAATTGATGCCGACGACCTGGCCGTCCATGTTGAACAGCGGACCGCCGGAATTGCCGCGGTTGATCGGCACGTCGGTCTGGATGAACGGCACGTACTGCTGGTCGGCGCCACCGAAACCGCGGCCGACATAGCTGACGATGCCGTGGGTGACGGAATGGTCGAAGCCGAACGGCGAGCCGATCGCGACCACCCATTGGCCGGGCTTGAGCTTGCTCGAATCACCGAGCGTCACGGTCGGCAGGCCGGTGGCATTGACCTTGAGCAGGGCGATGTCGGAATCGACGTCGGTGCCGATCACCTTGGCGTCGAGTTCGCGGCGGTCGGACAGCCGCACTACGATCTGGTCGGCGCCGTCGACGACGTGGTTGTTGGTCAACACGTAGCCGTCGCTGGAAATGACGAAGCCCGAGCCCATCGAAACGCGCGTACCGTCGAAGCGCGGATGACCGCCCGGACCGAGCGGACCGAAGAAGTGGCGGAAGATTTCCGGTACGTCCTGCGGATCGACCTGGGCACCCTGGATTTCGTCGCTGCCCGTATGCGTGGCGCGGATGTTGACCACGGCCGGCGCGTTCTTCTGCACCAGTTGGGTGAAGTCCGGCAGTTGCTGGGCGTAAGCACCGGCGCTGAGCAGGGCCAGCGCAAAAAGCGCAAGAAATTTGTGCAAAGCGGCCTTGTGCATGGCGATCTTGTACATGGAGGCGTGTCCTTCAGTTCAGACAAAACATGGCGTGCGCCGGCGCGGCGGAGTTCCGCCCGTCGTGCGCGGATTTTGGCGTTACCGTTGCGCCGCAGGCGGTTGGATCAGGAGCACGTAAGGCGCATGCCCATTCGGCATCAGGCCTTCGGCGCTGCGCGTACGCTGGTCGTAGCGTGGCAGGGAGATCACATGGGTATCGAAGCTGGCCGGCTGCGCGTAATCGAAGCTCGGCGCGATCGGCATGAACACCGACTGCGGTCGCTGCGCCGGCAGGGCGGGAACCGATGCGATGGCCGCGACCGGCGTTGGCGTCTGCAGCGAAGGACGCGTGCCGACCAGCGCGACCACCGCCACCGCCGCGGCGATGGCGCCGCCACCGGCCCAGCGCAGGATGCGCACGCCATATCCGCTGCCCGGCGACTGCCGCGACACTGCCTGCATCACGCGCTCGGCGAAACCAGCATCGACCGGCACGAATGCGGCCTGGCGCCGGATCACTGCGCTGGCCAACTGGTAACGCGACCAGTTGTGCGCCAGTTGCGCGTCCGCATCCATGCCGCGCAGCAGGAAGCGCATCTGGTCCTTGGGCAGTTCGCCGTCCATCAGGGCGGAGAGTTGTTCGCGCAATACCTCGCTCATGGTTCGCTCACCTTGGCATCCGACAGCAGCGGACGCAATTTCTGGTCGATCGCATCCCGCGCCCGGAAGATGCGGGAGCGCACGGTGCCGATCGGACAATCCATCTTTTCGGCGATTTCCTCGTAGCTCAAGCCGTCGACCTCGCGCAATGTGATTGCCATCTTCAGGTCTTCGGGCAATTGTTCGACCGTGGCAAACACGGTTTGTTCAATTTCCTGACGCATCAATTCGTGTTCGGGCGTGGCTCGATCCTTCAGGCGCATGCCGCCGTCGAGCTGCACGGCGTCGTCGATGCCGATGTCGTCGGCGGGCGGGCGGCGGCCCTGCGAGACGAGGTGGTTCTTGGCGGTGTTGGTCGCGATCTTGTACATCCACGTGTAAAACTGACTGTCGCCACGGAACGCGGCCATGGCACGGTAGGCGCGCATGAACGCTTCCTGCGCCACGTCCTGGCATTCGCTCCAGTCCGAAACGTAGCGCGAAATCACGCCGATCACCTTGTGCTGATACTTGCGCACCAGCAGGTCGAACGCGCGCTTTTCTCCTTTCTGTACCCTTTCGACCAGGGCCAGATCCGACTCGTTGTCGCCCATCCGGGCATTACTCCTGTACTGGCGTCCCGGTCACGCCGGGTCAATAGACAAAGCCGGAGGCGACAAGTTCACTCACCACCCGGTCCACGCATTCAAGCCGCCGTTTCCCCTGCCTGCGCGCTCTGGAAGACGCGTTCGCGCTCGGCCAGCAGGTTCTCGAAGCTGGCCGCCGGCAGCGGCCGGGAGAACAGGTAACCCTGCAGTTCCTCGCAGCCCTCGGTGCGCAGGAAATCCAGGTGCTGCTCGATCTCCACCCCTTCCGCGATCACGGCGCGGCCAAGGTTGTGCGCCATGCCGATGGTGGCGCGCACGATCGCCTCGTCGTCCGGGTCCACGCCGATGTTGCGCACGAAGGTCTGGTCGATCTTGATGCGGTCGGCGGGGAAGCGCTTGATGTAGTCGAGCGACGACTGGCCGGTGCCGAAATCGTCGATGGCAATGTGGCAGCCCAGATCGCGCAGGCCCTGCAAGGTCTCGAGCAGGTTCGGGATGTTCTTGACGTTGATGCTCTCGGTCACTTCCAGTTCGAGCAGATTGGCTTCGAGGCCGGATTCGCGCAGTGCACTGGCGACCACATCCACCAGATTGTGCTGGCGCAGTTGCACCGCCGAGAGATTCACGCCCACGCGCAGGTTCAGCGCGAAGCGATCCTGCCAGCGGCGCGCGTCAGCGCAGGCGATACGCAACACCCACTCGCCGATCGACACAATCAGGCCGTTCTCCTCGGCCAGCGGAATGAAGAAGCCGGGACTGATCATGCCCAGTTCCGGATGCTCCCAGCGGATCAGCGCCTCCATGCCCGAGATGTCCTCGGTTTCAGTGTCGACCTGCGGCTGGTAGTAAACGCGCAGTTCGCCGTTCTTCTCGGCGACGCGCAGCTTGGATTCCAGCGCTAGGCGCTGTTGGTGCGATTCCTCGGGCACAGCAACGTAAGTCTGGAAGTTGTTGCGGCCCATTCCCTTGGCGCTGTACATGGCCACGTCCGCATGCTTGAGCAGGCGCTCGGCGTTGGTCGCGTCGTCGGGGTAGAAACTCACGCCAATGCTGGCGGTGATGTGCAGTTCGCTGCCGTCGGCAAGGGTCAGCGGCACTTCCATCACACGCACGATCTTCTCGGCAATGCGCATTACGTCGTCGCGCTGCACGATGTGGCGCAGGATGATCGTAAATTCGTCGCCGGCGTAGCGCGCCACCGTGTCGGACGCGCGCACACTGCCGCGCAGGCGCTTGGCCACCGCAATCAGAACCTCGTCGCCGACGCCGTGGCCGAGCGAATCATTGATGCTCTTGAAGCGGTCAAGATCCACGAACAGCACGGCGAACATCTCGCCGGTGCGATGCGCTTCCTTGATCGTGGTTTCCATGCGGTCGTTGAATAGCAGCCGGTTCGGCAGTCCGGTCAACGCATCCTGCAAGCCCTTCGCGCGGCCCTGCTCGCGCGCCCGACGCAGTTCGAGTTCTAGCGCCAGACGCGCCGCGATCGCGCGCAAGGTATCGATCAGCAGCGTATCGGCGGCCAACGCATCGCGGCGCGCGATCATCAGGGCGCCCAGCGTACTGCGGCGCTCGTCGCGCAAAGGCAGGCCGATGAACGCCTCGAACTGGAAGAATTGCAGGAAAGGATCCTGCTCGGCGTTTTGCCAGGCTTTTTCGCCATGAAATACCGATTCGCCGCCGAGCAGGCGCTTGAGCACCGGCTGTTTCAACGGGTCCGGCGCTTCGGCCGGCAAGCTGGAGCGGTAATAGGTATGCAGCGGCTGCGCTTCGGCTTCTTCTTCCGGTCGCGCCGACACCAGCATGACGAAATCCGGATCGAGCCATCCGCACAGCAGCTTGACGACCTGGTTCATTCCTTCGTCGCCACCGCCGCATTCGGCAGCCGCGGCGATCATGCCAAGCGCGGCCTTGTAGCGCGTGTTGTCGCTGCCGCCGGAGGGCTCGCGGAACACCGTCACATGCACCAGCAGGCCATCCTGCACGGCCAGGCGCATGTGCGCCTCGACCGCGCGGCTGCCGCCATCGCCGCGGCGACGGTTGCAGCGGTATTGCACGCTGCCTTCGCGCGCGAGCGTGGCGAGCAGTGCCGCGCGCTGGCTGCGGTCGTGGCTCGTATCGAGCGAATCGATCGACTGTCCGATCACCTGCGCGCGCGAAAACCCGGAACGCTGTTCGAACGTCGCATTCGCGTCGATCACGGTGCCGGTCTTGGGATCCGACAGCACGATCTCGTCGAGGCTGTCCTCGAAGGCAAACTGATAGCGATCCTTGCCTGCGCCGTGGCTCTTTACACCATCGCCGGCGGCTTGCGACGCAAGCACGTTTCGCACGCGTGCCAGCGCTTCGCTCGCATCCACCGGACTGCGCAGCCAATCGATCACGCCAGCCGGCGCGCGCGACCAGTCCCAATGCCGCTGCGCCGCATCGGCCGCAGCGATGCCGATCACCGGCACCTTGGCCAGACGCGCATCGCCCTTGAGCTGGGTGCAGAACGCCACTGCCTCGCGCGCCTCGCCGAGGAACTCCATCACTACGACGTCGATCTGCGGGTCCTGCTTGAGGAAGGCCAACGCCTGCGGCAGATCCTTCGCCGTGTACACGGCCTCGAAGTTCTGTGCGTCGAGCGTGTCGAACAGCACGCGGCGGTCGTCGCGATGCGTCGTTACGATCAATACCGAACTCTGATTGGCGTGCTCCCCTTGCATCAGATCACCCAACGCCCGTCGCGCAGGCGTGGGCGCGTGCCCGCGACCGGCTGGTGCGAGATGACTTCCACCAGCGCGTCCATGCCCTCGGGCATCTCGATCTCGTCGCCGACGAACACAACCTTGCGACCGGCCACGCTGCGCGAGCGCGCGATCTGACGCAACAAGCCGGTATTCGGCGGGCGCAAATGCTCGGCGAAATCGGTGAACAGATAGATGCCGAATTGCGGGCTCTGCAGGATGTAGCGCAATGCGTCGGTCGCGCGCTTGGAACCGGGCACGCGCAGCTCGCGCTCGCGCAGTGACGCGATGCCGGCATCTTCCTGCCAGGAATACACCGACTGACCGGTACGCAGCGCAAGCAGCCGAAATTGCGCAATCACGTCGGCCGCGTTCGCCGTGTTGATCGCGATGAGATTGTGCGGCGACTGCACGATGCGATCGAACAGGGCGGGGGTGACGAAGACCTCGCCCGCGGCGCTATCGTTGATGGACGGGTGCGATTGCAATGCGAACGGCCCATTTGACCGCGGGTGCGGCTTGCGCGGATTATAGCGATCCCGTCTGCTGCCCGCTTGAGGCCGCCATGTTCGAAGGTCTGCGCTTCGCCCACTGGAAAGCCGAAATCGACGCCGAGGGCATCGCCATACTCACGTTCGACCGCAGCGGCGCTTCGGTCAATGCAATCAGCCGGGACGTACTCGACGAGTTGGCGCAAATCGTCGAGCGCCTTTCGTTCGAACCGCCACGCGGGGTGGTAATCCGCTCCGGCAAGACCAACGGCTTCATCGCCGGCGCCGACGTCCACGAATTCGAGGGCTTCGAGGCGCAGCCGGGCGGCGTGCTGGGCAGCATCGAATATGGCCAGCGCGTGTTCCAGAACCTGGCGCGGTTGCGCTGCCCGACCGTCGCCGCGATCCACGGCTACTGCATGGGCGGCGGCACGGAACTGTCGCTGGCCTGCCGCTACCGCGTGGCCACGCGCGATCCGAAGACGAAGATCGGATTCCCGGAAGTGTTGCTCGGTATCATCCCCGGCTGGGGCGGCACCGCACGCCTGCCGCGCCTGATCGGCGCGCCGCAGGCCCTGCCCGTGATGCTTACCGGCAAGGCGCTGGGCGCCGAGGCCGCGCGCGGGCTCGGCATGGTCGACGCACTGACCTCGCCGGAGTTGCTACTCGACGCGGCCAAGGAGCAGATCCGCCATCCGCACGCGCGGCCGTTCGCGCAGCGCCTGCGTGCCTGGGCGACGAACCTGTGGCCGGTGCGGCAGGTCCTTGCGCCGATCGTGCGCAAGCAGACCGCGGCCAAGGCACGACCCGACCAGTACCCTGCCCCATTCGCCCTGATCGAGGTCTGGCGCAGAGGCGGACCGAACATCGGTCAGCGCCTGAAAATCGAGGCGCGCGCCGTGGCCAAACTGGCCGCCACGGCGACCTGCCGAAATCTCATACGCGTATACTTTTTGCAGGAACGCCTCAAGGGCCTGGGTGCCGGCAGCGACGCCGACATACGGCGCGTGCACGTCGTCGGCGCGGGCGTGATGGGCGGCGACATCGCCGCCTGGTGCGCGCTGCGCGGCTTCGACGTGACGCTGCAGGACCGCGAGATGAAATTCATCCAGCCCGCACTGGATCGCGCGCAGGAGCTGTTCACCAAGCGGCTGAAGTCGTCCGAACGCATCAAGCCCGCTGCCGATCGCCTGAAGGCCGACGTCGATGGCAAGGGCATCGCCAACGCCGACCTCGTCATCGAGGCGATCTTCGAGAACCTCGAAGCCAAGCAGGACCTGTACCGAAAGACCGAGCCGGCGATGAAGGCCGGTGCGCTGCTGGCGACGAACACCTCGAGCATCCCTCTCGACGAACTGCGCACGGCGGTGTCCGACGACAAACGCTTCCTGGGCCTGCACTATTTCAATCCGGTTGCGCAGATGCCTCTGGTGGAGATCGTGCGCCAGGATCATCTTGAGCCGGCGAACGAGAAGCACGCGCTGGCCTTCTGCAAGGCCATCGACAAGCTGCCGGTGCCGGTCAAGGGCACGCCGGGATTCCTCGTCAACCGCATCCTGATGCCCTACCTGCTCGAAGCCATGCGTCTGTTCAAGGAAGGCGTGCCCGGTCCCGTGCTCGACAAGGCGGCGAAGCGATTCGGCATGCCGATGGGCCCGATCGAACTCGCCGACACCGTGGGACTGGACGTGTGCGCCTCGGTCGGCAAGGAAGTCGGCACTTTCCTTGGCCTGGAAATCCCCGATGGCCTCGACGCGCTGATCGCCGCCGGCAAGAAAGGCAAGAAGACCGGCGAAGGACTGTACAAGTGGGAGAACGGCAAGCCGGTCAAACCCGAGGTCGATCCTAACTACCAGGCGCCGGCCGACATCACCGAACGCATGATCCTGCCCATGCTCAACGAATCGGTGTCCTGCCTGCACGACGGCGTGGTCGACGACGCCGACCTGCTCGACGCGGGCGTCATCTTCGGCACCGGCTTCGCGCCATTCCGCGGCGGCCCGATCCAGCACATCCGCAGCGAAGGCGCCGACAAGATCAAGGCGCAGCTGTCGGATCTGGCTTCCAAGTACGGGAAGCGCTTCGAGCCGAAGGCGGGATGGGACAATCCGGCGCTGCGCGCCTGACCCGACCGTTTGCGCTCAGGCGCCGTCACCCGGACACGGCTCGGCGTCGACCACCGCGCGAACCCATGGCGGAATGCGCTTCGGCACCAGGTATTTCCCGCTCTTCTCGTCGATCTCGCAGGTGAAACGCTCGAGCACCGCGCCAGTCCGCGTACTGCGGCGCGTGTAGAATGTCGGCACGAATCCGTGCGGATAGGTCCACTGGTAGGCGACTTCCCTGCCGCCGGCCAGAAAGGTCCAATGCCAGATCGCAGTGCTTTCGTGGAACTGGAAAGCCACCTTGCCGTCGCGGAACAGCACTAGCGCCAGCGGCAACGGATACGACTGGCAGCATCCGGAAACGTCCGCAAGCCAGCCCGCCGTCTCCCGGTCCGGGGAAATGCGCGCCTGGCTGAAGGACTCCTGGTCTTGCTCGGTGCGCGGCGCCGGAACCACTCCTTTCGCCGTGGTCAGTGCCAGCGCCTTTGTTTTGCCGCCGCTCGACACGCCCAGATATCGTTCGGCCGCGGCGCCCGGATGCAGCGCGGCGAGCGCGACGGCCATGAGCACAAATTTTCTTGCGCTGTCGACGGCCACCCGCATGCCTAGTCGTCCTCGAAACGCTGCGACCCGAAAGGTTTTGCTTCCGGCTTCGCCGGTTTAATCCCGCGCGCCACGCCTTCCCATACGACCAGCGCATCGCGCGTCGCAGCGACGTCGTGCACGCGCACGATCGCCGCGCCCTTTTGCACCGCGATCAGGGCGGCGGCCGCAGAGCCGGCGGCACGATCGGCGTGTTTTTCGCGGCCAGTGAGCGCGCCGATCATGGCCTTGCGCGACAGACCCGCCATCAGCGGCACGCCGAGCGCGGCGAGTTGATCCAGGTTCCCAAGCAGCGCAAGGTTGTGCTCGAGCGACTTGCCGAAACCGAATCCGGGATCCACGACGATGCGTTTCTTCTCGATACCTGCCATCTCGCAGGCGAAGATGCGTTCGGCGAGGAAGCGCCGCACGTCCGAAACGACGTCGTCGTAATGCGGCTGGTCCTGCATCGTGCTCGGCTCGCCGAGCATATGCATCAGCACCACGGGCACCTTGAGCGATGCCGCCGTATCGAGCGCACCATCGCGGCGCAACGCGTACACATCGTTGATCATGCTGGCGCCGGCGGCAACCGCCGCGCGCATGACTTCGGGTTTGGATGTGTCGACGGAAATCGGCAGTATCGTGCGCTTGGCCAACGCCTCTATTACCGGCAACACGCGTGCGATTTCATCATGCGCCGATACCGGTTCCGCGCCGGGCCGCGTGGATTCGCCGCCGACATCGAGCAGATCGGCGCCTTCCTCCGCCAGTTTCAAGCCATGTGCGATGGCCGCGTCGGCCAGCGCACGACCGTCGCCGGAAAACGAGTCCGGGGTGACGTTGACGATACCGGCTATGCGCGCACGATCGAGTTCCAGCACACGCCCGCCACAATCAATGATTCGTCTGAGATCGAACATCGCCCTACTCTATCAAAACGAAGGCCGCCCTCGGGCGGCCTTCGATCCAACGGATGGTAATGCGCGTCAGTGTTGCGCTGCCGGTCCGCCGATCGGCGGCGTGGCCGGCTTGCCCACGTTCGGCGTGCCGCCGGAATTCGTCCCGGTCGGCTTGCCCCAGTCCTTGGGCGGGCCAGGCTCGCGGCCTTCCATGATCGCCGTGATCTGTTCGCTGTCGATGGTTTCGTATTGCAGCAATGCCGTGGCCATGGTGTGGAGCTTGTCGATATTCGTGGTCAGCAGCGTGCGTGCACGATGGTAGGCGCTGTCGATGACACCACGCACCACCTCGTCGATCTTGCGCGCGGTCTCCTCGGACACGTGCTTGTGCTGGGTGACCGAGCGGCCAAGGAATACCTCATCCTCTTCATCGCTGTAGGTCATCGGGCCCAACTCCGGCGACAGGCCATACTTGGTCACCATGTCGCGCGCGAGTTGGGTAGCGCGCTGGATGTCGTTCGATGCTCCAGTCGTCACCTTGTCGTCGCCGAAGATGATCTCCTCGGCCACGCGTCCACCGTACAGGCTCGCAAGCCGACTTTCGAGGAAGGTCTTGCTGTGGCTGTAGCGGTCGGCCTCGGGCAGGAACAAGGTCACGCCCAATGCTCTGCCACGGGGAATTATCGTCACCTTGTGCACCGGATCGTGCTCGGGCACGAGGCGGCCGACGATCGCGTGGCCGGCCTCGTGATAGGCGGTGAGCTTCTTCTCGTCGTCGCTCATGAGCATCGACTTGCGCTCGCTGCCCATCATTATCTTGTCCTTGGCGCGCTCGAAGTGGTCCATCGTCACCGCACGCGAATTGCCGCGCGCGGCGAACAGCGCGGCTTCGTTTACGAGGTTCGCGAGATCCGCGCCGGAGAATCCCGGCGTGCCGCGTGCGATCACCGTGGCGTCGACGTCGTCGGCCAGCGGCACCTTGCGCATGTGCACTTTCAGGATTTGCTCGCGGCCGCGCAAATCGGGCAGCGGCACCACGACCTGACGATCGAAACGGCCGGGACGCAGCAGTGCGGGATCGAGCACGTCGGGTCGGTTCGTCGCGGCAATGACGATGATGCCTTCGTTGCCCTCGAAGCCGTCCATCTCGACCAACAACTGGTTGAGCGTCTGCTCGCGTTCGTCGTGCCCACCGCCGAGTCCGGCGCCGCGATGGCGACCGACCGCATCGATTTCGTCGATGAAGATGATGCACGGCGCGTGCTTCTTCGCCTGCTCGAACATGTCGCGCACGCGCGAAGCGCCGACGCCGACGAACATCTCGACGAAGTCCGAACCGGAGATCGAGAAGAACGGCACCTTGGCCTCGCCCGCGATCGCTTTCGCGAGCAGGGTCTTGCCGGTGCCGGGCGAGCCGACCATCAGCACGCCGCGCGGGATGCGTCCGCCGAGTTTCTGGAACTTGCCCGGGTCGCGCAGGAATTCGACCAGTTCGCCGACTTCCTCCTTGGCCTCGTCGCAGCCGGCCACGTCGCTGAAATTGACCTTGACCTGGTCCTCGCCCTGCAGCTTGGCACGCGAACGGCCAAAGCTCATCGCACCGCGGCCGCCGGCGCCGGCCTGCATCTGGCGCATGAAATACACCAGCAAGCCGATGAAGATGATGAACGGAATCCAGTCGACCAGCACGCGCGTCCACGCGCCGGAAGTATCCGCCGGTTCCTGCGTGACCTCGACGCTGTGCGAGCGCAGGGTCGGGATCATCTGGCTGTCGTCGAACGGTGCGGTGGTCGACAGCGGGCTGCCATCCTTGCGCTTGCCGGTGATGTTCGACGGCATCGTCGGGCTGATCGACACCTGCGCGACGGCATTGTTCTCGACCTGCTGCATGAAATCCGAATAGGAAATGTTGCGCGGACTCGTGCTGCGCGGATTGAAACTCTGGAAC
>DATIVQ010000118.1:0-4905 GCA_035465735.1 Rudaea sp. | reverse complement strand
CATGTCGTGTCCCGGCACGACACGCGATGCCTACGCCATGCGCCTCGCCTCGATCACGTTCGGCACCGCGGCCAGGCGCCCGAGCAGCTCCGACAGCTGTTCGAAATCGGCAACGCGCACGGCGAAATTCATCGTCGCCAGGCCCGAGGCCGCGTCCACCCGTGTGTTGACGGCAATCAGTTGCACGTTTGCCGCGGCGATGACGTTGGTGACGTCCTTGTGCAGCCCCTTGCGGTCGTAGCCGCGCACCAGCACGTCGACCTCATAGGCCTGGGAGCGGCCGCCGCCCCATTCGACCTCGATCGCGCGGGCGGGATCGCGCGCACGCAGGCGCGCGAAGCTGGCGCAGTCGGCACGGTGGATCGACACGCCCTTGCCGCGCGTGATGTAGCCGGCGATCGCGTCCCCGGGCAGCGGCTGGCAACAGCGCGCGAGCGAGGTGAGCAGGTTGCCGACGCCCTCGATGACAACCGCATCCTTGCCGCGCTTGGGCGCGCGCGGCGGCGCCGGCGTGAAAATCGCCGGCGGCGCATGCGCTTCGTGCAAGGCGCGCGCAACCTGTCCGGCGGTGATCTCGCCGAGCGCGAGCGCGACCAGGAAATCCTCCGGCGTCTTGTGCTGGAATTTTTGCGGCAAGGCGTCCAGATCCACATTGCCGAGGGCGAGCCGCTTGCGTTCCTTGTCGAGAATCGCGCGACCGGCAGCCAGGTTCGCGGCCAGGTCCGCGTGCCGGAACCAGGCGCGCACCTTTTGCTGCGCGCGATGCGTGTTGAGGAATCCGTGCTGCGGCGAAAGCCAGTCGCGGCGCGGCTCGATCACCTTGCCGGTAAGGATTTCCACGCGATCGCCACTGACGGGCTGAAAACCCAGCGGCACAATGCGGCCATTGACCTTGGCGCCGCGGCAGCGGTGGCCGACGTCGGTGTGCACGTGGTAGGCGAAATCCAGCACCGTCGCGCCGGCCGGCAGGTCCAGAACCTGGCCCTGCGGCGTGAGCAGGTAGACGCGATCCTCGAGGATGTCGGTACGGAACCCGGCGAGGAGCGCGCCATCGTCGTCGGCCTCGCCCTTGGCATCGAGCAATTGCCGCATCCAGGCGATCTTGCGCTCGAATTCCTCGTCGCTGCCGCCGCCTTCCTTGTAGCGCCAGTGCGCGGCGACGCCGCCTTCGGCATGCGCGTGCATCTCGTGCGAGCGGATCTGCACTTCCAGCGCCTTGCCTTCGGGGCCGATCACGGCCGTGTGCAGCGACTGGTAGCGGTTGCCCTTGGGCCGCGCGATGTAATCATCGAATTCGCTCGGGATCGGCGGCCACAATGCGTGCACGATGCCGAGCGCGGCATAGCAGGCGGCGACATCGGCGACGAGCACGCGCAGCGCGCGGATGTCATAGAGCGCGGCGAAATCGTCGCCCTTGCGCTGCATCTTCTTCCAGATCGAATAGATGTGCTTGGGCCGCCCGGCGATGTCGGCCTCGATGCCGGCCGCGGCGAGCGCGGCACGCAACTGCGCGGTCGCGCGCACGATGAAACGCTCGCGATCGCTGCGGCGCTCGTCGAGCAGGTGCGCGATGCGGCGGTAGGTGTCGGGCTGCAGGTAGCGGAACGCAAGGTCTTCCAGTTCCCACTTCAATTGCCAGATGCCGAGCCGGTTCGCGAGCGGCGCGTGGATGTCGGCGGTGAGCTGGGCCAGCGCGCGGCGCTTGTCCGGTGGCGCCTTGGCCGCAGCGCGCAGGCGCGCGAGCTGGCGTGCAAGCAGGATGAAGACGACGCGCAGGTCGCGGATGATGGCGAGCAAGAGCCGGCGCAGGCCTTCGGCGTGTCCGGCACCGCTGCGCGCGCTGTACAGCGACCAAACCTTTTCCGCCGCCTGCTGGCCTTCGACGAGGTCGCGCACGCGCGTTCCGGCCTCCGAGAACGCGCGCAGATCGACGGCGCCGCCGGCTTGCTGCAGCGCATGCACGATGCACGCGGCGAAGGTTTCCGCGTCCGCGCGCAGACCGACGAGCAGTTCGAGCGTGTCGAGCAATTCCGCCTCGACCGCACGCAACGCGACGCGATCGCGCGGCAGCAGGGCTTGCAGGCGCGCGCGCCAGGTTTCATCGAGATGGCTGCCGATCCAGCCGTCGAGGCCGGATGCGGCGGAGGCGACCGCGTTCATGCGGTTACTTTGGCACGCGCCAACGGCCGCGGCAATGCGGCCGGTCAAGCGCACGCGAGAAATTTACGGATTGACGACGATGCGAAAGGTCGACTGCGCCGTGGCGGCCGATTCGATGTTCGGGAATCCGCCCCCACCTTGCATTGCATCGGAGATAGTATTGCCGAGCGAACACACGACCGAAACGGTCGTTGCTGGGGCTGTACTCGGAATGGCGAAATCCAATTTGTATCCGACCGACGCGGTGCCATTGCCGGAGGCAATTGAAATCAGCGGCCCGCCACCACCATACGATGGCGAAGACGGTGCGAAAACGTCCGCCGCTTGTTCGTTCGTGCAATTGACGTTGCCGCCATCGATGCCCGTGTAATTGTTCGCCACAGTCGTCTGGCTCGCCAGTTCGTCGAATGCAGCTGTCGGGCCCGGAACGGCGGTGAAAACAGATACGTTGGAAAAATCGATCGCGATCAGACTCGTGTTGAACTGGTTCGGTGCCCCACACCCGCCGGTATTCGTACCCGCAGAAACTGAGCACGCATAGGTCGGATAGAAGATGCTGTTGTTCTGATCCTGCACGGCCGGCAACTTGTTCGCGTCGAACGTCACCACCGGCGGATCGTTATTGGTGCTGTAGATGTGAACGGGAACGGAAACCGGCGAGGAGTTCTTGCCCAGTGCATCCGTGACCACGATCTGGACGCCGGCCGAAACGCCCGGCGCATACGTGCCATTCGTGGTGTCGGTCGCAAAATTGTGATAGCAGGTCGACGGTGGAGAAACGGGATTAGGATCGAGCGTGCCGCATGCGGTATCCCAGATGCCAGCCGGGTCGGACCCCAGCGGAACCGTAAGTGAGCAGGTACTCGTGAGCGGGTTTCCCGTCGCGGCAGAGCAACTCACGGGCAGCATGATGTTCACTGCGCCGGCAATGGTCAGATTCGCGGTGGCCGACAAGGTGCCCGACCCTTGCGAGGAATCCGGATCCTGTATCGTGAAACTCAATGACGCGCTGTCGGTTGCTTCACTTAATTGAGATACGGCGGTAGCGAAGGCAGCACTATCCGAAACGACTGGTGCCACGTTCGCCAGCGTGTTGTTGCCGGTGGCGACATTGTCATCGAGCTTGTCTTCGAGCAAGTCATGCGGCGAGAACAAGGCTGCCATCACGACCGGCGCACCCGAGGCAGGCAAGGCACCACCTGACGGGACATAGCGAAACACAACGAAATGCGCTTGCAGCGGCTGCGTACCGCCGATCGGCGCGGCCAAGGAAGTCGTCGCGCCGTAATTCGAATAATTGATGTTGATATCGCCCAGCGTGGGCGCACCCGGGCAGGATTGCGCCCCCGCACCGGCCAGACACCATCCACCCTGATTCGGATCGAACACGGAAGTGTCGTAGCCTTCGGTAAGGGCGAAATTACAATCGAGCACATTGCAATCCGTGCCGGGCGGCAGAGGCGGAATGGTGACGTCGACGGTGTAGCCGTAATAATTGTTCGGCGCGCCGGCCGGCAAATGGAATGCCGACACTGTTACCGAACTGTTGCCGACCAATCCCCCAGTGCCGGGCACTTCGAAATCGTCCGCGAACAGGTCGCGCGTCGCCATGTGGACGTAGGTGACTCCATCGCTGCTTGTTAGGCCGTAGCACACCAGCGCGTCGAGCGGATCGCCGCCAAACTGGACCGCGCTGCCGTTGTACACGAGATTGGTCACACCATAGGCGGTTGCCGATGTCGTCGGCGACGCGGATGCAGCGCCAAACACGAACGGCATTTGCGGCGCCGCTCCGGCCAGCCCATTGGAACTGTAATAAAGGGACATGATCCCAATCGGGTTCGTACCGGTTGCAGCCGCCGTATTACCGCAGAGCAAGGGTGTTTGGGTCAACACAGTCGTGACGGAATTCGCGCCGTTGTACACGTACTTGAACCCGGAAATCGTGTTGGGAGACGGCGGGGTTGCTGGATTGAGCGTGAGCAAACTTGTTGCGGGCTCATCCATTGGGATGAGAGTCCCCACGGTTTGGGTAGTCTGCGCGTGCGCAACACCGAACGCCAACCCAACTAAGAAAACTGCGGTACGCGTGAACTGCATTGAAATCTTCACTCCGAAAACCATCGTTGCCGATCCCCGATCAAGCGGCCCGCTTATAACACGAGCCACGGTCGTGAACGCCACGCCGCGGCCCGAAGGTAGGGTCTTTCCGACTTGCGGCGAGTATACAACCCGCTTGGGCCAGGCATGTTAAACCGCAGTTAGCTCAGCGACTTGCGCGCATCACGGGCAAGACTGGCAGAACTTGGCGAAGCCGCTACAATGGCCGGCGCCGAAATCCCGCCAATGGAAACGATCATGCGCCTCGTGCTTGCTCTTGTGCTTGCGTCTTGCCTTACCGGCGCCACCCTCGCCCACGCCGAGCAATTCTCCTCTCTCGAAGAGCGCATGTCGCAAAGCGAATTCCATGCCGCAGGCCTGGACAAGCTGTCGCCGGACGAGCTCAAGGCACTCAATGTCTGGCTGCAGGCGCATTACGGAACGCAGACGACCTACGTGACGCCCTCGGGCAAGCCGGTGTTCTATCCCAAGGAATCGGCGCGCGAAGCGTTCGATGCGCACATCGTCGGCCAGTTCACCGGCTGGTACGGCCAGACCGTGTTCACGCTCGACAATGGCCAGCAGTGGCAGCAGGCCGAGTCGGGCAGCTATCAGTGCGGCAAGTTCGACAATCCCAAGGTCACC
>DATIVQ010000117.1:0-3906 GCA_035465735.1 Rudaea sp. | reverse complement strand
TCCGGTCGACGCGCCACCGCCGCCCGCTCCGAATCCTCCTTCTCCTCCGACTCCTCCGAGACCACCACCGCCGCCACCGCCAAGCACGCCTCCTGTTCCTCCTGAAAAATTGGAACCGCCTCCCCCTCCGGCCGCGCCTACGCCCATTCCTCCAGGGAAACCGGTCTCGGATGCATCTCCGCCTCCGCCCCCGCCTCCAAACAAAAGATCGGCTCCAATACCGTTGCCTCCATTTCCAGGTACTCCGCTTGCGCCGGTGCCAGTGGCCGAAAAGCCATTTCCACTGTCTCCGGCGCCCCCTCCGCCATTACCGCTAGACTCGGTGCCTCCAACGAATGTGCCTGTGGGACTTGCGCTTCCGCCATTGCCGCCGGGCACTATGGAGTTGATACCGGCGCCGCCACCGCCGCCACCAAAAAAAACGCCATTGCCGCCATTTACGGAAGCGTTCGATCCGCCATTTCCTCCATTGCTGTGCCCTCCGCCACCTCCTCCCGTTGAAACAATGGTCAACGAGCTTCCTCCGTTACCGCCTCCAAATCCGCCTCCGCCGCCAGCGCCCGCATTTCCAGTGTTATCTGCTGAGCCTCCATTGCCGCCTTGGGCAACATTGTTCAGAAGGCTGGATGCCGCAAAGGTTACTGATGCGCCCCCGTGGACGTACATAGCGCCGCCGCCTCCGACAGCTCCGCCACCGCCTGAATATCCACTGCCTCCATCTCCACCTTTGGAAAGGGCATTCTGGACATTGACGTTGTTGATGACGACGGTGCCTGAGGCGACCTGAAAGGCTTGATAGCTTCCGGCGCCATCAATGGTGATTCCCGCTCCATTGATCGTGTAACTTGCCGTAATCGCAGGGAGCGACGCGGTTAAAGTAATTGTTTGTCCTGCAATGGGGCTGCAGTCGATTGTGTCGCCGTTACTGGCATTTATCAGCGAATAAGGCAATGTCCCTATCGTGGTCGGACTGTTGGAAGTACTGTTGACTATCAGGGTCGCAGCGGAAACAGTGCTTGAAGCGAATAAAAAAATCAAAAAGCCGACGGCTCTTAAGGCAGATGATTTACGAGCTTGACTTGATTTCATGGTAATGCCCCTGTTTGTACCAACGGCTCAGTAAACCCTGATACATTGCCGGATGCAAGCTTGATCCAAGTCAATGTGTCCTCGGCTCGCGTCGTGCGGAATACAATAAGCCTTGACGCAAACGGTCTTCGATGAGCACGTTCGCCCCCACGAATCCTGATACGGGCACCGATCCGTACGCGCTCAAGGCGCGGCGCCTGGGCATCGACACCTACCAGGAGTTCGTCGTCTACTTGCGCGCGGATTCGCACGTGTGCAAATCCGAAGGCTTCGAGTCGCTCTCGCGCGTCGAACTGCACTGGGACGACAAGCATCTGGTCGCCACGCTCAATGTCGTGACGGTCGACGGTTTCGACGCGCTGGCACCGGACGAGGCCGGATTGTCAGAAACCGCCTGGCGTGCGTTCGGCGGCCGCGATGGCGATGCCGTACGTCTGGCGCATCCGGCGCCGGTCGGGTCGTTTGCGCACGTGCGCGCAAAAATCTTCGGCCACGCCTTCGCCGACGAGGCGCTGCGCGAGATCATCGCCGACATCCGCGAAGGCCATTATTCGACCGTGGAGATGGCCGCGTTCCTCACCGCCTGCGCCGGTAACCGCATGAATGCGGATGAAACCGTCGCGCTGACCCGGGCGATGGTTGCCGAAGGCGCGCGCCTGCACTGGCTGCAGCGCCAGGTGGTGGACAAGCATTGCGTCGGCGGCGTGCCGGGCAACCGCACAACGCTGATCCTGGTGCCGATCGTCGCCGCGCTCGGCCTGACGATTCCGAAAACCTCCTCGCGCGCGATCACCTCGCCGTCCGGCACCGCGGACACGATGGAAACGCTCGCGCCGGTGTCCCTCGATGCCGCGGCCATGCGCAAGGTCGTCGAAGCCGAGGGCGGCTGCATCGTCTGGGGCGGCGGCGTGAACCTGAGTCCGGTCGACGACATCCTGATCCGCGTGGAGCGCCCGCTCGACCTCGACGGCGAGGCGCAGATGGTCGCTTCGGTGATCTCGAAAAAGGTCGCCGCCGGATCGACCCATGCTCTGATCGACATTCCGATCGGTCCGACCGCGAAGATCCGCAGCGAAATTGCCGGGCACACGCTCGCGGCGCGCCTGATTGAAGTCGGCCGCACGCTCGGGCTCGAGGTCGACGTCATCCTCACCGATGGCAGCCACCCGGTCGGCCGGGGCATCGGTCCCGCGCTCGAGGCGCGCGATGTGCTGGCCGTATTGCGCAATGAAGCGCAGGCGCCGGCCGATCTGCGCGAACGCGCGTTGCTGCTGGCCGGCCGACTGCTCGAACATGCCGGGCACGCGGCAGCCGGGCACGGCGCCGCGCTGGCGCGCACCGTCCTCGACGATGGACGCGCGTGGCGCAAGTTCGGAGCGATCGCGCACGCGCAAGGCGGCCTGCGCGAACCCGCCATTGCGCACCGGCGCCACGTGATCGTGGCGGAGACGGCTGGCACGGTGGCGCGGATCGACAACCGCCGCCTCGCGCGCATCGCCAAGCTCGCCGGCGCGCCGCGCGCTCCCGGTGCCGGCGTCGACCTGTTCGCGCCCGCCGGCGCGCGCGTGAGCGTCGGTCAGCCACTTTACGCCGTGCACGCCGAATCGCCGGGCGAACTCGCCTACGCGCTCGATTACGCGCGCAGCCAGAACAACGTGCTCGAGATCGCGCCGGAATGAGGCCGCTGGTTTTCGCCTGGCCCGGAAACGAGCCGCTCGCCGCGGCGCTCGCGGCACGCACCGGTGGGGAGGTCGCGCCGCTGTCGCTGCGGCGCTTTCCCGACGGCGAGACCTACGTGCGCCTGATGACGTCGCCCAGCGGCCGCGAGGTGATGTTCGCGTGCACGCTCGACCAGCCCGACGACAAGATTACTAGCCTTCTCTTCGCGGCGGATGCCGCGCGCGAACTGGGCGCGCGGCGCGTCGGCCTAGTCGCGCCGTATCTTGCGTACATGCGCCAGGACGCGCGCTTCGAACCCGGCGAGGCGATCACCTCGCGCACGTTTGCGCGGATGATCTCGCAGGCCTTCGACTGGCTCGTCACGATGGACCCGCATTTGCACCGTTACCGCGCGCTCGATGAGATCTATTCGATTCCCGCATCTATCGCCGCATCCGCCACGGCGATTGCGGGCTGGCTCCGAAGCCACGTCGAGCGGCCCCTGATCATCGGCCCGGACGCGGAAAGCGCGCAGTGGGCGGCGGCGATCGCGCAAGGCACCGGGGCGCCGTTCGTGGTCCTGCAAAAGCAGCGCCGCGGCGACCGCGACGTCGCCGTGTCCGTGCCGGACATCGCCGCCTGGCCGCAGCACACACCCGTGCTCGTCGACGACATCATCTCGACCGCGCGCACGATGGTCGCGGCGGTGCGCCGCCTGCACGAGCTCGCGATGCCCGCGCCGGTATGCATCGGCGTGCACGCGCTGTTCGGCGGCGACGCGCTCGAAGCACTGCGCGCCAGCGGCCCGCGGATCGTCGCCACGTGCAACACGATCCGCCACGAGACGAACGCGATCGACGTGGCGGGTGAGATCGCCGCAGCCGCGGCCGGCGCCGTGCAATCACTGGCCACGTTCACCGCCGCGCGCAATTGATCGAGGTCAATATCGCGGCCGACCCGGCCCGGCAGAATTCCTGCAAATGGCTGCGGGAGACGACGATGCGCATTGCGGAAGTGTGTTCCCGCCGCGTCGTTTGCGTCGACCCGAAGGCTTCCGCGAAGGACGCCGCGGAGGCGATGCACCACCAGGACGTCGGTGCCCTCGTGGTCGTGCGCGCGGACAAACGCAAACCGGCCGGCATCCTGACCGACCGCGAC
>DATIVQ010000116.1:0-5659 GCA_035465735.1 Rudaea sp. | reverse complement strand
TCCCGACCCTGCCGAACTCATGGCCCAGGCCGACGTGCTCGATCGCGTCGGCGACACGCTCGGCATGCTCGGCCTGGGCGTGCCGCGGCGCGTGGTCACCGAACAGCGCAAGGTCGTCGAGGAGATGGCGAACAAGTCGCGGCCGGCCGACGAGACGACCCTGCTCGATGTGGCCGGCGCGTTGCTTTATGTCGAAGCCTCGCTGGACGACCACATCGATCGCCTCGGCGCGGATGCCGGCGAGCAGGCAGGTACCGGCCCCGGACCGCAAGGCCTGGAATTGCCGAAGGCGGAAGTGCGCAAGATCCTCGAAGCGTTGATGAAAGAGGCCACGGCCAACATCGGCCAGGCCAAGCAGGACATCGTCGCCTTCATCGAATCTCCCTGGGATCACGCCAAGGTCGAGCCGATCCCGCCCTTGCTCGACGAAATCGCCGGTGCATTGCGCATCCTGGATTTGAACGATGCGGCACAACTGATGAAGGGCATCGTGCGCTTCGTCGAGGTTGAACTGCTGCGCCATCGCCGCGTACCGACCGCCGAGCAGATGGACAAGCTCGCCGACGCGCTGGCTTCTATCGAGTATTACCTCGAAGCCACGCGCGACCAGCGCGGCGGCCGCGAACGCATTCTGGACGTGACCCGGCAGAGCCTGACCGCGCTCGGTTACTGGCCGGTGCCACCCGACGACGGCGGCGGCGACGGCTTGCCGCTCGTGCCGCCGCAACCCGTGCATGCTGCATCGCCGCCAGCGCCACCGGCGACGACGACCGCCGCTGCATTCACCGCACCGGTGCCGCCATCATCGCCGGCTGCGATCGCGCTGGCGGATGCGCATCAGGGCGATTATCCGCGTTGGGGCGAGGATCTCCCCGCCAGTGGCGAGGCGGGCCTCAAACCCGATACCGGCACGACCGAGAATCCGGCGGAAATGCCGAGCATCGAACTGACTGACGAGAGCATCGACGTATACATCGCGCGCATGGACAAGGGCGAGGAATCTCCCGCGCACGCCGAACCTGCGCCGCCGCCGCCGAGCGCGGCTGATATCGAACCAGCGGTCGACCTGGCGCCGGGCAAGGGACTCGAAGACCTGGTCGTCGGCGAACTGCCCGCCGCCGAAATGCCTGCCCACGACCTGGCCGGCTTGCGCCTGATCGAAACGCAAGTCACCGCAACGCCGGCGCCGAACGTGCGCTACGTCGAAGTCGAAGAGGAAGTCGAGGAAGAAGTCCCGGATACCGAGGGCGCGGCGTTGACCGACGCGAGCTTCAGCGCAGTGCCGTCCGACGACATCGACGAGGAAATCCGCGAGGTGTTCGTCGAGGAGGTGCAGGACGAGATCGACAACCTGGGTCGCTGCCTGCCGGCGTGGAAAGCCGACGTCAACGATTTCGAGAAACTCAAGCCGATCCGGCGCTCCTTCCACACCCTCAAGGGTTCGGGACGGCTGGTCGGTGCGCTGGCGCTCGGCGAGTTCAGCTGGAAAGTCGAGAACATGCTCAACCGCGTGCTCGACAAGACCATCTCGCCCGGGCAGCCCGTGCAGGCGCTGGTGGAAACCGCCATCGGCACGCTGCCGGAATTGCTGCGCGCGCTGCGTGGTGAGGGCAATCCGACCGCGGACATCGGCCAGGTCATGGCCGTCGCCGACCGCATCGCCGCGGGTGAGGATGCCTATGTGCGCAGCGGCGCACCGGTGCCGACCAAGAAGGTAAAGCGCGTCGTCAAGCGCCTCGTGCCGGTGATCGACGAGGCCGCGTCGGCGCCAGCGGCACCGGTCGAATTGAGCGACACTGTCGATATGTTGCACGGCTTCGATGCCGCGCCGGAAGAAATCGCCGCGCTGGCCGGCGGCAATGCGGCCGAGCAGGCGGCGTTCGCGGCAGGCCCGCTGCCGAACGTGGATCCGGTGCTGTTCGAGATTCTCAAAAGCGAAGTCGCCGCGCACCTGGCCGCGATCGACGGCTATCTCGCCGACTGGCGCGCGAACCCGTCGCTGCCGGTCAGCGAGTCGCTGCTGCGCGCCGTGCACACGCTCAATGGCGCGATCGCGATGGTCGATATTCCCGTGATCACGCACGTGCTCGCACCGCTGGAAGGCTATTCCAAGCGCTTGCGCGCCGGCAATCGCACGCTCGACGCAGATGGCGCGGCCGCACTCGGCGAGGCGTCGGCGCTGGTGCGCGATTGCATCGCGTCGCTGGAGACCGCGCATCCGCAGATGCCGGAGTCGGACGCACTCGCCGCACGTATCGCGGAATTGCGCGATCGTTTGCCGGAACCGGAAATGATGCACGTGCTGTTTTCCGAGACGCATGCGCAAGAAACGCCACCCGCGCCGGAGCCGGTCGAAGCCGAGGCGACGCCGCACGACGACGAGGCCGCGTTGCTGGCCGAACTCGGCGCGCTGGAGGCCGAGGCGCGCACGCAAGCCGACCTGCCGAAGGCCGCCGAGGCGCCTGCCGAGGGTTCCACCGTAGCGGACGATGACGACGAAACTGCACGCTGGCTGCGCGAGTTCGAGCAGTCGCAAGCCGCCGAGACTCAAGCGCCGGTAGAGGCGGCCGCTGTCGCCGCGATCGAAGCGGCGACGCCTGCCGAAACGCCGGAGACCGAACTGTTGTCGTTCGAGGATCTGCCCGCGCAGGCCGAGATCCCGGCGCCGGTCGAACCCGAGACTTTTGCGACCGAACCCGTGCGTATCGAAACGGTCGCGCGCGAACCGGAGCGCCCGGCCGAGCCGGGAAAACCAGCGTCGCCCGCACCCGTCGCAGCGACCACAACCGAGCCTGCTGCCGCGCCCATCGAGGCGCAGTTCAGTTTGCCGCCGTTGCCAGACGATCCACAGCCAGACGGCAAGCTCGAATTGCCGGATCTGGACGAGGACCTGCTTGAAATCTTCGTGCAGGAAGGCGCCGACATCCTCGATCATTCCGACGGTTTGATGGCCAAGCTGCGCGAAGCGCCGCAGGATCGCGAACTCATCACCGGATTGCAGCGCGACCTGCACACGCTCAAGGGCGGCGCGCGCATGGCCGGCCTCGCCCCGATCGGCGATTTGTCGCACGCGATGGAATCGTTGTTCGAGGCGATCAGCGACAACCGCCGTGTCGTCGACCGCATCACCGTTGAGTCGCTCGAACGCGGTTTCGACCGCCTGCATGGACTGGTCCAGCGCGTCGCGCGGCATCAAGCGGTCGCCATGCCCGAGAACGCGATCGCGCGCTTCGAAGCACTCGTCTCCGGCGAATTGACTGCCGCAGCGGCGCCGGTTCCTGCCGCGCCTGCCGCTGCCCCTGTCGAAGTGGCGGCCCCCACCGCGCCAGCGACGCCCGCACACGCACTCGCAGCGGCGAAACCCGCCGCGCGCCCGGCGCCGCGCGCATTGCCAGCGATCGAGGAAGAAGTACAACAGCATGCGCCGCAGGAAATGATTCGCGTGCGCTCGGACCTGCTCGACTCGCTCGTCAATTACGCCGGCGAAGTGTCGATTTACCGTTCGCGCCTGGAACAGCAGATTTCGACGTTCCGCTTCAACTTGGTCGAGTTCGAACAGACGGTCAGCCGCTTGCGCGAGCAGCTGCGCAAGCTCGAACTCGAGACCGAGGCGCAGATCCTGTCGCGCTACCAGCGCGAAGCCGAAGCCGCCGAATCCTCGTTCGATCCGCTGGAACTCGACCGCTTCAGCCAATTGCAGCAGCTCTCGCGCGCACTCGCCGAATCGGTATCCGACCTGGTCTCGATCCAGGGCCTGCTCGACGACCTGACCCGCCAGTCCGAAACCCTGTTGCTGCAGCAGTCGCGCGTTTCGTCCGACCTGCAGGAAGGCCTCATGCGCACGCGCATGGTGCCGTTCGACTCGCTGGTGCCATCGCTGCGCCGCACCGTGCGCCAGGCCGCGCAGGAAACCGGCAAACGCGCACAACTCAAGGTGGAAGGCGCGCAGGGCGAAATGGATCGCAACCTGCTCGAACGCATGAAAGCGCCATTCGAGCACATGCTGCGCAATGCGCTCGCGCATGGCATCGAATCGCCCGAAGAACGCGCCCGTGCCGGCAAGCCCGGCGAGGGCACGGTGACCATCCACGTCAGCCGCGAGGCGACGGAAGTCGTGCTGCGCGTGGCCGACGACGGCCGCGGCATGGATCGCGACGCGATCCGGCGCAAGGCGATCGAGCGTGGCCTGCTCAAGCCCGACGTGCAGCTTTCCGACCGCGACCTGTACGGATTCATCCTGGAAACCGGCTTTTCCACCGCCGAGCAGGTCACCCAACTCGCCGGCCGCGGCGTCGGCATGGATGTGGTGCACAACGAGATCAAGCAGCTCGGCGGTTCGCTCGCCATCGATTCGGTGCGCGGCGCGGGCAGCACGTTCATCATCCGCCTGCCGTTCACGCTGGCGGTAACGCAGGCCATTCTTGTGCGTCTGGGTGAAGCGACGTACGCCGTGCCGATGTCCTCGGTGCAGGGCGTGGTGCGTATCGCGCATGACGACCTGGAACGGCGCATGAGCCAGCCCAATCCCGCCTACAACTATGCCGGCGAGGAATTCCTGATCTACGAACTGTCGCAACTGCTCAACGTACCGGCTTCGCGCATTGTCGACGAGACGCAATTGCCGCTGCTGATGACGCGCACCGGCGACCAGCGCGCCGCCGTGCGCATCGACAGCGTGATCGGTTCGCGCGAAATCGTGGTCAAATCGGTCGGTCCGCAGATCAGCTCGATCCCCGGCATCTTCGGCGCGACGATCATGGGCGACGGTTCGGTCGTGATGATTCTCGACCTCGCTCCGCTGGTGCGCCGCAGCGCCGCGCTGCGCGAACGCGCGGAAGCCGCCGGCGAGGCGACGATGCTGCCGGCCACGCCTGCCGCGCCGGTCGAACCTGCCGTCGAGCAGCGCGCGCATCCGTTGATCATGGTGGTGGACGATTCCATCACCATGCGCAAGGTCACCACGCGCGTGCTCGAACGCAACGACATGGAAGTGGTCACGGCGAAGGACGGCCTGGACGCGGTCGAGAAACTGCAGGACAAGGTGCCGGACATCATGCTGCTCGACGTGGAAATGCCGCGCATGGACGGCTACGAGCTGGCCACCTACATGAAGAACGATCCGCGCCTGAAACAGGTGCCGATCATCATGATCACCTCGCGCACCGGCGAAAAGCATCGCCAGCGCGCGTTCGAAATCGGCGTGGAGCGCTACCTCGGCAAGCCGTACCAGGAGGCCGATCTGCTGCGCAACGTACAGGAAACCCTGAGCGCCAAGAACCCGGGATTGCATCGTGCCTGAGTCCAACGCCATCGCGGTTGCACTGCTGTACCAGGCAGGGCAGCTCGGCAGTCACCTGAAGAACGCGCTCGGCGAGCTCGGCGCGGCCGTGGTCTACGAGGCGGCACCCGCCAGCGTCGACCGCGACGCGCTGGAAAATTCCGGCGCGCGCGTGGTCATCGTGAATCTCGATGCCGAGAGCGACAACTATATCGACGCGCTGTACGACATGCTCGATGCCGGCGACTACGAAGTCGTGTTCAACGACGCGCAGGTGTCGTCGAACCTGCAAGGCTGGGACCAGGCGCGCTGGGTGCGGCATCTGGGCTCCAAGATCCTGCGCAAACCCGAGATCGTCGAACCGCCGCGTCCGCCCGGCGC
>DATIVQ010000115.1:0-1777 GCA_035465735.1 Rudaea sp. | reverse complement strand
GTAGCCGATGCCGCAGTTGAACGTGCGCCACATTTCCGGTTGGGCGATGTTGCCTTCACGCTGCAGCCAGTCGAACACGGCTGGCTGCTTCCAGGTCGAGGAATCGAGCGCGAGGCCGAGCGCGTCGGGTACCACGCGGATGATGTTTTCGGTCAGGCCGCCGCCGGTGATATGCGCCATCCCGTGCAGCGGATGGGTTTTCAAGAATTGCAGGATCGGCTTGACGTAGATCGTGGTCGGCGCCATCAGCGCGTCGGCGAGTGTCGTTTCGCCGAGCTTCATGGCGAAGCCGCCGTTGTCTGGCGTGATGCCCCCGCGCGCCGCGATCTTGCGGATCAGCGAATAGCCGTTGGAGTGCGGGCCGCTCGAGGCGATGCCGACGATGGCGTCGCCGGCGCGGATTTTCGCGCCGTCGATCAGCGCGGATTTTTCCACCGCGCCGACGTTGAAGCCGGCCAGATCGTATTCGCCCGGCGGATACATGTCCGGCATCTCGGCGGTTTCGCCGCCGATCAGGGCGCAGCCGGCGAGTTCGCACCCCTTGGCGATGCCGCCGATTACGGCCACGGTGGTCGCGACATCGAGCTTGCCGGTGGCGAAATAGTCGAGGAAGAACAGGGGCTCGGCGCCCTGCACAAGCACGTCGTTGACGCACATGGCGACGAGGTCGATGCCGATCGTGTCGTGGCGATCGAGTTGCTGGGCGAGTTTGAGTTTGGTGCCGACGCCGTCCGTGCCGGAGACCAGCACCGGATCCCTGAAGCGTCCGGCCAGTTCGAACAACGCGCCGAAACCGCCCAGTCCCGCCATCACTTCCTTGCGGAAGGTGCGTGCGACCAGTGGCTTGATGCGCTCGACGACTTCCTCGCCGGCGTCGATGTCGACGCCCGCGGCGCGGTAGGTCAGGGCTTCCTTGGGCGAAGTCATGCGGCAGAGATCGCGTAAAAGTGGTGTGCATGATAGACGTTCGCGCCGCGATTGGGCAGACTGGGCAGGATTACGGAATCTTGCCATGACCTTCGCCGCCTTGCGCCGCTTCGCCCCGATGTTGCCGCTACTCGTGATGGCCCTGACCGCGCCGGCGCACGCCGAGGGCCTGTACACCGGCCAGGTGCCGGTCAATTCCCAATCCGATGCCGAACGCGCCGAAGCGCTCAAGAGCGCGTTGGCCCAGGTCGTGGTCAAGCTTACCGGCGGCGACAATGCGGTGCTGGCGCGGCCTGACGTGGCACAGGCGGTGGCCAACGCCGCCAATTACGTACAGCAATACCAGTACGCACAGGACGCGGCCACGGCGGCTGATGGCAAACCGCAGGTGCGCCTGAGCCTGATCGCGCAATTCGACCGTACCGCCGTGGACAATCTGGTCGCGGACCTGGGTCTGAATCAGGCGGGAGTCGCGGTGCCGAATCCGCAAGCGGCGCAGGCGTTTGCCGACACGCAGGCGCAATCGTTTCGCGTCTGGATCGGCGGGCTGCATTCGGCCGTTGACTACGCACGTGCGATCGGCACGTTGTCGCGCAACGAGCTCGTGCGTGGCGTGAAAGCAGAGCAAGCGCGCGGCGATGGCGTGGAACTACGTCTGGACATCACCGGCCCGCTGCCACGCCTGCTCGACTCGCTGGCCGCCTCGCCGCTGCAGGTCGACAACGCCAAGCCGCCGGTCGACGGCATCGACGCGCTGTTGAGCCTGCGGCCGCAGTAGGTCATGACCGGCACGGCGCCCGCGACGATGTGGCGGCATCTGCCCAACGCGCTGACCGTGTTGCGCATGGCC
>DATIVQ010000114.1:0-7653 GCA_035465735.1 Rudaea sp. | reverse complement strand
GGATGCATTTCGTTTCGTTGCTTGCCGACAAGGCGAATCCAAGTTGCGTTTCTGCAAATGACACTAAGTATTCGGCATCTTTGGGCGCATTCGCAAATTCAAGTAGATTGCATTCCGACGTGATGAAGAAAAAGCGCAATTCCTCCGCAACATCCGAATATTTGGAATACAGGTCAGAGGGCAGATACAGGTCAATCTTCGCATCGAGAGATGCACCGATTTTTTGCTCTTGGCGCTCCTTTTCCATTCGTATCGCCAACCCCTTACGGATCGCGAGTAATTCGCTCCAGAACGTGCGCTGCTCGGCCAAACCCTGCAACGCATCGAGCCCTTCGTACCACGTCTCGAACAACACCGACTCACCGCGCTTGCCCGGCCCGATTCTATTTGGCATGACCTGCCAGATTTCCTCCGCGGTGAAAGAAAGAACGGGCGCGATCCAGCGCACCAGCGCTTCGAGAATGCGGTACATCGCGCTTTGCGCGCTGCGTCGGCCGTGGCTGTTTTCCTGCATTGTGTACAGGCGGTCCTTGGTGATGTCGAGATACAGCGCTCCCATCTCATTGGTGCAGAAGTTCTGCACGCGCTGCACGACTTCCGGAAAATCGTAGCGCGCATAGGCCGCGACGATCGCGGTCTGCACATCGTGCGCCTGCTGTATCGCCCATTGATCGAGCAGCAAAGATTCCGACACCGGAACCAGATGCTTGTCCGGATCGAAGCCGTGCAGGTTGCCGAGCAGGAATCGCGCGGTATTGCGGATGCGACGGTAGGCATCCGCGACGCGCTTGAGGATGGTGTCCGACAGCGCCATTTCGTTGCGGTAATCGGCCGATGCGATCCACAGGCGCAAAATGTCCGCGCCGTAGTTCTTGATTACGTCCTGCGGCTCGATGCCGTTGCCGAGCGACTTGGACATCTTGCGCCCCTGCTCGTCCACGGTGAAGCCGTGGGTGAGCACCTCGTCGTAGGGCGCCTTGCCATGCATGGCGACGGACGTGAGCAGCGAGGAATGGAACCAGCCGCGGTGCTGGTCCGAGCCTTCCAGATACATGACCTTGCCGCCGGCCTTGCGTGAGAGATTTGCGCGCTGGTCGAGCACGCAGAAATGTGTCACGCCGGAATCGAACCAGACATCGAGGATGTCGGTGACTTTTTCGTAGTCGTCCGCTTCGGCGCCGAGCAATTCGTGCGGATCGAGCGCGTACCAGGCATCCGCTCCGGCCTTCTCGACGCGCTGCGCGACCAGCTCCATCAGCTCGGCGCTGCGTGGATGCGGCTGTTTGGTGGATTTGTGCACGAACAGCGCGATCGGCACGCCCCAGGTGCGTTGGCGCGAAATGCACCAGTCCGGGCGGCCTTCGATCATGCCGGCGATGCGCTCTTCGCCCCAGGCCGGATACCAGTCGACGTCGTTGCGGATCGCCTTCAGCGCATCGGCGCGCAGGTTCTTCTGTTCCATCCCGATGAACCATTGCGGCGTGGTGCGGAACGCGACCGGCGTGCGATGCCGCCAGCAATGCGGGTAGCTGTGCGTGATCTTGGCGAACGCGAGCAGCACGCCGCGCTCGCGCAGCAGGTCGGCGATGGCATCGTTGGCCTTGAAGATGAACTGGCCGGCGAATATCGGCGTTTGCGGCAGGTACACGCCGTTCGGCCCAACAGGGTTGAGTTCGGCCGGAGTATATTTTTCCACAAGACCGTATTTCTGGCCGACCGCGAAGTCCTCTGCGCCGTGGCCCGGCGCGGTGTGCACGGCGCCGGTGCCGTCTTCGGCCGAAACGTGGTCGCCAAGGATGACGGGAACCTGGCGGTCGTAGAAAGGATGCCGGAGCAACAGACCTTCCAGCGCCTCGCCCTTCGCCTCACCCAGTGTCTTCGACGCCTCGACGCCGTACCGGGCGAGCGCTTTCTCGGCCAAGGCGCGCGCCAGCACCAGCAGCACGCGCTTGCCTTCACGTGGGGGACCTTCGACGAGGACGTAATTCAGTTCCGGACCCAGCGTAACTGCGAAGCTCGCCGGCAACGTCCATGGCGTGGTCGTCCAGATCGGCGCCGCGACGATATCGTCGGCACCGACGCTGGCACCGAACTTTGCGGCCAGCGCCTTCGGATCCACCGCATCGTAGGCCACATCGATGGCTGGCGAAGCCTTGTCCTGGTATTCGATCTCGGCTTCGGCCAGCGCCGACCCGCAATCGAAGCACCAGTGCACCGGCTTGAAGCCGCGCACGACGTGGCCGTTCGCGACGATCTTCGCCAGCGCGCGGATGATGTCGGCCTCGTACTGGAAATCCATCGTGCGATACGGGTTGTCCCATTCCCCGAGCACGCCTAGGCGCTTGAAGTCAGCGCGCTGCAGGTCGATCTGCTTGCCCGCGTATTCGCGGCAGAGCTTGCGGAATTCCGCCGCGTCCACCTTCACACCGACCTTGCCCACTTTCTTTTCGACCGCCACTTCGATGGGCAGGCCATGGCAATCCCAGCCGGGCACATACGGCGAGCGCAGTCCCGCCATGAGCTTGGACTTGACGACAATGTCCTTGAGGATCTTGTTGACCGCGTGGCCGAGGTGGATCGCGCCGTTCGCGTAGGGCGGGCCGTCGTGCAGGATGAAGGCGTGTTCGCGGTTCGCAGTCTTGCGCTGGATTTCCTCGTAGCGCCGCGATCTTTCCCAATCGGCCAGCATGCCCGGCTCGCGCTTGGGCAGGTCGGCCTTCATCGCGAAGGCAGTTTGCGGAAGGTGGATGGTGTTCTTGTAGTCGATGCTCACGTCAATGCTCCGGAAGCGGCCGTCGTGCCGCAATCCAAAATTTCCCGCGCTGCCTGCGCGTCAAGGTCGATCTGTTTCACCATCGCGTCGAGGCCGTCGAATTTTTCCTCGTCGCGCAACTTTTGCACGAATTCCACTTCGATGCGTTTTCCGTACAGATCGCCGTCGAAGTCGAACAGATGCGCTTCGAGCAGCACTTCGCGGCCAGTTTTATTCAGGATCGGGACGGTCGGTCGCGTGCCCAGGCTCGCCACGCCCGGCATCGGCTGCGCACGGATGCCGGACACACGCACCGCGAACACCCCGCCAACCGGCGATACGCGCAATCCCAAGCGCAGGTTTGCCGTCGGATAACCGAGTTTGCGGCCGAGTTGCGCGCCACGGACAACGTGTCCGCCGATGGCGAAGCGGCGACCGAGCAGGCGTGCAGCCGCCTCGAAATCGCCTTGCGCCAACAGGGTACGGATGCGCGAGCTCGACACGCGTTCGCCTTCGAGCGCGAATGGCGCGACTTCATCCGCTTCGAATCCACGCGTCTTGCCAATCCGGCGCAAGAGCGCGAGGTCGCCTGCACGCGCATGGCCGAAACGAAAACCTTCACCCACCCACACTTCCTTTGCATTGAGCCGGGCCACCAACACCTGCTCGACGAATTCCTCCGCACTCATCGCCGCGAGCTTCGCATCGAACCGCAGCAACAACAATCGTTCGATGCCTGCTTGCCGCAACAGCGCGATTTTTTCGCGCGTGGAACTCAGCTGAGGCATCGCCGCGCCGCGGGCAAAAAACACGCGCGGAATTGGTGCGAAACTCACCGCGATCGGGGTCAATCCTTGTGCTTGCGCGCTCGCGCGAACCTGCGCCAGCACCGACCGATGGCCGCGATGCACGCCGTCGAACGCACCGATGCAGACCGCACTTCCGCGCGGCGCAAGGCATGGGCCAGCGGCGTCCCGACACAACCAAGTCATCGCATGAGTATAGCCGTTACGTTGCAATGCACAACGTCACGTCGCGTGCAAATCCCGCATCCGGAAACCGCTCGCGAACAAGACGGCGATGTAAGTGCAGGCAGCGGCCAACACGAGAACCCCCAGATGCCAGGCACGCAGCGCAATGCGCACGCCGGTCCAGTCCGGCCACAGCCAGATACCCGCCACCAGCACGGCCATCATCGCCGCGCTGGCGATGCCCAGACGCAGCCAGTGCCGAGTCCAACCCGGCTGCCGCGCGTACACGCCGGCGCGTTTAAGATAGCGCCACAGCAGAAGGAATTGCAGATAGTTGGAGATGGAACTGGCGATGGCCAACCCGAGGTGCAACCCCGGCAGGCGCGCGATGCCGTCGAGCCACGGAAGCTGCCTCAAATCCACAGGCGCCCACGTCTCGAACAACAACGCGATCAGGGCGAAATTGAAAACCATGTTGACGACGAGTGCGGCGACACCCGCGCGCACCGGCGTTTGCGTGTCCTGGCGCGAATAGAACGCCGGCAGCAGGGTACGCGTAAGCGCGATAGCCGGAACACCGGCGCCAAGCGCGACGATGGCAATGGCGGTCATGTGCGTATCGAACGCGGTGTACTGGCCGTTCTGGAAAAACGTGGCTACCAGCGGTTCGGCGAGGACCAGCAAGGCGCACATCGCCGGCACCGCGATCAGCAGGGTCGTGCGCAGGCCCCAGTCCAGGGCGCGTGAAAATCCCGCACCGTCTTCGGCAACGTGATGCCGCGACAGCGCCGGCAGGATCACGGTGCCGAGTGCGACGCCAAACACGCCGAGCGGCAATTCCAGAAACCGCGTGGCCTGATACATCCAGGTCTGCGAACCCGTCGCGAGCAGCGAGATAACGATGGTGTCGAGCAGCAGGTTCAGCTGCGCGATGGACGAGCCGAACAGAGTCGGCAGCATCAGGTGCATGATCCGGCGTACCTGCGGGTGATTCCAGCCCCAGCGCGGCAGGGAGAGCAGATTCAATCCACGCAGTGCAGGCATCAGGAACAGCAGTTGCAGCATGCCAGCCGCGAGCACGGCCCAGCCGAGCGCGAGAATCGGCACGTGCAGGCGCGGCGCCAGCCACAGCGCGCCCGCGATCATGCAGATGTTGAGGATGACCGGCGCCAAGGCCGGCAGCGCGAAGCGGTGGAAGCTGTTGAGCACGCCGCCGGCCAGCGCAGTCAGCGACACGAACAGCAGGTACGGGAACGTCAGCCGCAACAGGTCGACGGTCAGGTCGAACTTGTGCGGATCTTCGAGTGCGCCAGGCGCGAACGCGGTGCCCAACTGCGGCGCGAAGATCAGGCCAAGCGCCGTGACGATCAGCAGCACGCCGCCGAGCGTTCCGGCCACACGCGCGGTCAATTCGCGCAATTCGGCATGGGTGCGCGTTTCCTTGACGTGGGTGAACACCGGCACGAAGGCCGTCGAGAATGAGCCTTCCGCGAACAACCGGCGCATGAAGTTGGGAATGCGAAACGCAATGACGAAGGCGTCGGTCGCCGCGTTGGCGCCAAAAACATGGCTGATCGCAATGTCGCGCGCCAGGCCCAGCACGCGCGAAATCATGGTCATCGCGCTGAACGAAAACACGCCACGCAGCAGGCTGGGCGCCTTCACGCGAAAATCCCGTTTCGATTGACGCAAACCCACGCGCCACCTACAATTACCGGTCTTTTTCGTCCACCCATCCCATTTTGTAACGGAGTTTTACCTTGGCCAACATCAAATCCGCCAAAAAGCGCGCCCGCCAGGCGGTCAAGCGCAATGCGCGCAACGCCAGTTCGCGCTCGATGCTGCGCACGGCGATCAAGAAAGTCGTCAACGCCATTGCCGCAAAAGACAAGGCTGGCGCCGAAGCCGCCTACAAGGCCGCCGAACCGGTCATGGACCGCTATTCCAGCCGCGGCCTGATCCACAAGAACAAGGCCTCGCGCCACAAGAGCCGCCTGACGGCGCACATTAAGGCCCTGTAAGCACGAATGGCTTTTCCCAAAAAGGCCGGCGCAAGCCGGCCTTTTTGTTTGCGTCATGCTCACGCCTGCTCGCCCTTCAGCGCGTCGAAGAACGCCTGGATCTTCAGGCACACGTCCCACGTGCCCTGTTTGGCGATCGCGGAAACAACGAACCACGGCGCCTTCCATTTCAGCTTGCGCACGATGGCCTTGGCAAGCTTGTCGCGCTCCTTCGGATCCAGCAAATCGGCCTTGTTGAATACCAGCCAGCGCGGCCGCTCGAGCAATTCGGGATCGAACTTTTCCAGTTCCGCCTCGATCGCACGCACCTGCTCGACGGGATCCACCGCATCGTCCAGCGGCGCCATGTCGACCAGATGCAGAAGGAGCCGCGTGCGCGAAACGTGCTTGAGGAACTGGATACCAAGACCGGCACCATCAGCCGCGCCTTCGATCAGGCCTGGAATATCCGCGATGACGAAACTCTGGTCGGTGGCGATGCGCACGACGCCCAGGTGCGGTTGCAGGGTCGTGAACGGATAATCCGCGACGCGTGGCGTGGCCGCGGAGACCGCGCGGATGAAGGTAGACTTGCCAGCGTTGGGAAAGCCGAGCAGACCGACGTCGGCCAGCACTTTCAACTCCAGGCGCAGCTCGCGCACTTCGCCAGGCGACCCCGGAACAGCCTTGCGTGGCGAACGGTTGGTGGAGCTCTTGAACGCCGTGTTGCCGGCGCCGCCGTGCCCGCCCTGCGCCACCTTCAGGCGCTGGCCGTGCGCCGTCAGATCGCCAATGATTTCATCCGTATCGACATTGATCACGGCGGTGCCGACCGGTACACGGATCAGCCAATCCTCTCCACGCTTGCCGGCCATTTGCCGGCCCATGCCGTTCTCGCCGCGCTGCGCACGGAAGGTGCGCTCGTGGCGGAAATCCACCAGCGTGTTCAGCCCCTCGTCGGCGACCAGCCAGACGTCGCCGCCGTCGCCACCGTGGCCGCCGTCCGGGCCACCCAGCGGAATGAATTTTTCGCGCCTGAAACTGACGCAGCCGTTGCCGCCGTTTCCTGCGTGGACTTCGATCACGGCTTCGTCGACGAATTTCATATTTTCAAGACTCCAAAACCCATCTCGAATTCGTAGCGAGCGAAGGCGGATTGTGCGCCGCCCGAGCGCAGGAACCGGAGTTTACTCAGGGTAAATGAGGATTCCGAGCACCGCCGGCGCGCGAGCTGCCGAGCGCCGCAGATTTCAAGATGGGTTTCTACACAAAAACAAAGCCCGGCGCATGGCCGGGCTCTGTCTAATTACTGACTTGGCGGCGCTTAGGCTTTCGCCACGCTCACCGTGCGGCGACTATTCGTGCCCTTCACGCTGAACTGCACCGTACCGTCGACCAGCGCGAACAGGGTGTGGTCCCGGCCGAGGCCTACACCGGCGCCTGGATGGAACTGGGTGCCGCGCTGGCGCACGATGATGTTGCCCGCTTCCACGGCCTGGCCGCCGTAGATCTTCACGCCGAGATACTTCGGATTCGAGTCGCGGCCGTTACGGGTACTGCCGCCTGCCTTTTTATGTGCCATGACTGATACTCCTCACTTCGCCGAAATGGAGGTGATTTCCACCTCGGTGTAATGCTGCCGATGCCCCATCTGCTTCATGTGGTGCTTGCGGCGGCGGAACTTGATGATACGCACCTTGTCGGCGCGACCGTGCTTGACGATCTTGGCGGCGACGCTGGCGCCGGCGACGAGTGGCGCGCCCATCGTGATGCCCTCGCCTTCGCCAATCAGCAGCACCTGGTCGAACTTGACCGCGGCACCGACATCGGCCTCGATTTTTTCCACACGCAGGGTTTCGCCCTGCATGACGCGGTATTGCTTACCGCCGGTTTTGATGACTGCGTACATGGATTTTCCTCTGTAGTTATT
>DATIVQ010000113.1:0-4035 GCA_035465735.1 Rudaea sp. | reverse complement strand
CGCGGTGCCCGCGATCGGAAACAGGCGCCGCGTGGCCTTGTTGACGCCGACGTCGGTGGCCTGCGCCGAAAGCATCACCGCGATCAGCAACTGGAACGGCGTGGCGTATTCCAGTTCCGTCGTCGGCTTCGGATTCGCCTCGCGCAGGCGGCGAAAAATCTCGGCACGCTTGGCCGCATTCATGCGCCGCCGGCCTTCTTCGCGCGCGCCCGCGCGAGCGCGGC
Organism: Rudaea sp.; assembly: GCA_035465735.1. Taxonomy (GTDB): domain Bacteria; phylum Pseudomonadota; class Gammaproteobacteria; order Xanthomonadales; family Rhodanobacteraceae; genus Rudaea. The sequence goes on along the minus strand of DATIVQ010000113.1, from coordinate 3,811 downwards.
GGCGACGGCGTCGCCGGCGTCGACCTTCGACTTGCGTGCGGCCAGCTCGGCAGCGCGTTCTTCATCGCGGCGGCGTTCGCGCCGTGAGTGCGCGAGGTAGCGCGCGCGATACTTTTCTGGGTCCGCGGGAACCGGCGCCGGCACCATCGCGATGCAATCGACCGGGCAGGGCGCGATGCACAACTCGCAGCCGGTGCATTCGTCCGCGATGATGGTGTGCATGAGCTTCGACGCGCCGACGATGGCGTCGACCGGGCAGGCCTGGATGCATTTGGTGCAGCCGATGCAGACGGATTCGTCGATGAATGCGACTTCGCGCGGCTTTTCCACGCCGTTGAGCGGATTCAGCGGCACCGCTGCGCGCTCGAGCAGTTCCGCCAATGCAGCGATGCCCGCTGCGCCGCCCGGCGGGCACTGGTTGATGTCCGCTTCGCCGCTCGCGATCGCGCGTGCGTAGTCCATGCACGCCGGATAGCCGCAGCGCGTGCATTGCGTCTGCGGCAGCAGGGCATCGATGCGGTCGGCGAGGGTCATGCAGAACCGGGCAGATGCGGCAGGCAGAATTCCAGATTCTTTTGCACGCGCGCTCGCTCGCTGGCCGGCAGCTGCGGGCTGGCCAGCAACTGGCGACAAAGGGCGGCACTGCGTGCGAAATCCCCGCACCAGTACGCGGCGATGGACGCCTCGTCGCGCGCACGCCAGGCGTGCACGGCGTGGTCGATGAACAGCACGTCTTCGGGAACCGGCAGCGACATGGCGATCTGCGCGAAATGGCGCGCGAGATTCCAGCGCTGGTGCAAGCGGAAGTAGCGTGCCAGCTCGCACGGCGCTTCCGCACGCGTCGGGCGGAAATCGTGAGCGTCCAGGTACGCGGCGACGACGTCGGCATACGACGCGCCGCTGCGTTCCTTCAGTACGCCGACCTGAAGCCGGGAAAAATATACTTCTTCCGCCCATCCGCCCATGGCCACGCGTTTTTCGTATTCGGCGATGGCGCCAGGCAAGTCGCCTGCGTCGCGCAGGCTCTGCGCCAGGTAGAAGCGATAGCGCGCGTTGTCCGGTTCGGTCTGCAGTGCGCGGCGAAGTACTTCCGCGTCACGGGTGAACTTCTCGACTTGCGACTGCCGGCTGCGCGCGCCGTCGTTATGGATGCGGATGCGCAGGCCGGGCAGGAATTGCGCTTGCGCCAGGCGCGGCGATACCAGCGCCTCGTGCAGCACGCCGCGCCATTCCCATCCCGCATCTAGCCTGGGCAGAGTGAGGCGCCGATAGCGCAGTTCGTTGTAGGCGATCTCCAGCAGGTAGCCGGGCGCGGCCAGCGCCGGCCAGGCGAATCCCGCGTCGGCTTCGAGCACATCGTCGGCGTCGATGACGAGGGCGTAGTCGCCGTATTTCTTCGCCAGTTCCAGCGCCTCATTGCGGTTGGTGGAAAAGTCCACCCATGGCCGTTCGATCAGTTCGCCCGGCAGGTCGGCCATGAAGCGGCGCACGATGTCCTGAGTGCCGTCGCTGGAGCCGGTGTCCGAAATCGCCCAGGCGTGGACATGGGGCTTGACTGAGCGCAGGCAGCGCTCGATTACCGGTGCCTCGTTCTTGACGATCATCGAAAGGCAGATGCGCATACGGTGATTATCGCTTCGAAACCACCGCATGCGCACCGCGAGGTCAGCGCCGCCGCGCGTTCAGGGTGTGCAGATCGCTTGTGCCTGGTGGGTGTAGCCGACGTCGGCGTAAGACCAGTTGCAGGTCCAGTCCAGCGTGCCCGTGGCAGCGGATCCGGCCAGGATCGATCCGTTCATATCGGAAGATGGGCCCGAACTGTTGCATCCGCCGCCTATCCGGATACTGCCCGCTGGACAGGAAGCAACGAGCGTCAGAGGAAGATTGGGGCCGACCATCGCCGTTGTCGGATTCAACACGATACTTACGGAGGATACGCTACCCGTCGGTCCCGTGGGGCCAGTCGGTCCGGTCGATCCGGTGGGGCCGATCGGTCCGGTCGCACCCGTCGCTCCGGTCGGGCCTGTGGCTCCGGTGGGGCCAGTCGCTCCGGTGGGGCCAGTCGCTCCCGTTGCGCCTTCCAGGGCCAGCAAGGCCCATACCGTCCCGTCGGAACCCGGCGTGACGTTGAAGTTGCCGGTGAGGGCGATGTAGCTCGAGCCGTTCCAATACACAGCATCGCTGATGCTGTAGGCCGTGATGTTGCTCCAGGTACCTTGGAAGCTCAGCCCGGTGGCGCCGGTCGGTCCCGTTACGCCCTGAATACCTTGTGCTCCCGTAGCGCCAGTAGCACCCGTCGCTCCGGTGGGACCTACGGGCCCGGTGGGGCCGGTCGCACCCGTGGTCCCGGCTACGCCTTGAAGTCCCTGCGCGCCGGTAGCGCCCGTCGCACCGGTAGGTCCTGTTGGACCCGTCGGGCCGATATTGGAGCCGGGAACGCAGGGGCCAAGCACGCCGGTTCCGGAAAAACACAGTGGCGTGCCCTGCTGTGCGGCGGTAGCGAGATTGGTGACGGTCAGGTTGCCGCTGGCATCGATCGCGAACAGCGGCGCGCTGGCAGAGCTGTTGACCACGAAGCCGCCACCAGCGGGCTGGGTCACGGTGACGTCCTGCGCGAAAGTCGGCGCAGCGGCCAGAGCAGCGGCAATGGCGAGATACAGGGCGGAAGGGTGCGCGAGCTTGATTGGGTTTGCCATGATGGATGCCGATTCCTTAGTTCATTCGCAATGATTTCATGTCGCGGTCAATGGATTTCCACGAGCGATAAAGTGCACGGAGGGTCAACCTGAAGAAATAATGGTCCTGACAATTGCACGCCCAGAAAGTCGCCGGCGGCGAGGTTTGCCAGCAGGTCTAGGGCAATGCTTTGACCCGGCACGGCGGGCGCTGCAGGCCCTTGGGCGACACCATTAACAGCGAATTGCATGCTTTCGCCAGTCGGGTTTGCCGCATCGACTTGGCAGGAGAAATTAGCGTGATAAACCGCGCTGGTCGTCACGCTGATGATGTTCGGTGGACTCGCAAGAATGTCGCTTCCAACCAGGATCTGCACGGTGTCGAATGTCCAGGGAGAAGGCGGGAAAACGAGTTGCACGCCGCTGGAATAAACCTGCACGACGCTGGGCGAAGGAGTGGCGCCAGTGGCTCCTGTCGCTCCCGTGGCGCCGGTCGGACCGGTGGGGCCCGTTGCACCCGTCGGCCCAGTCGCTCCGGTTGCGCCTTGGATGCCTTGTGCGCCGGTGGCACCGGTTGCTCCCGTTGCGCCGGTGGGCCCCGTCGGACCCGTTGGTCCGATATTGGATCCGGGCAAGCAGGGACCGAGCACGCCGGTTACGGAAAAGCACAGCGGCGTGCTTTGCTGCGCCGCTGCCGCGAGGTTGGCGATCGTCAGGTTGCCGTTCGCGTCGATCGCGAATAGCGGCGCGTTCGTGGCGCTGTTGACGACGAAGCTGCCGCCGGCCGGCTGGGTGACGGTGACATTCTGGGCCAAGGCCGGAGCGACGGACAACGCGGTCGCAATCGCCAGGCCCATCGTGGTTGGGTTGGAGCGCATGGTCATGGCGCGGTTCTGCCGTTTCGGCGTGTTACGGCGATCGTGGCCAGCAGCAGCGCGAGCAGGAACAAGCCGATCCATGACAGCGCCGGCGTGGGCACGGTATTGCCGGCGATGGCGGAGCCGAACCAGCCGGTGGCATTGCCGGTGCCGCCATCGTTGGTCTGGTTGGCCGCCAGATGCTGACCGGTTGCATGGACGTCGGACACGCCGACGTATTGAATGTTCTGACTGCCGCCCGGCAGCAGATTGATGTTC
>DATIVQ010000112.1:0-2798 GCA_035465735.1 Rudaea sp. | reverse complement strand
CTTGGCGTCCTGCGACGCGTTGTAGGTCAACCAGCCGAAGTCCAGCACGGCCACCAGAATCGCCGCGATCAGCAACACCACGAGCAGGGTATTGGCGCCCGCCCGTTCCTTACCGCCCACTGCGCCTGTCGTCACGCTCATGTCTTATGCCCCTTGCAAGCTGCGATCGCCACGGCGCTAGGCCGCGGCCTGTACGAAATCGGGCGTGCGCACCAGGGTCGCCATGCTGAACTGACCCCAGTGCATCTCGCCCAACGGATATTTCTCGCCAACGAAACGGCCGTAGCGTTCGTCGTCCTCGCCGATGGCTTCGGCGCGCTGCTCCTCGGAGAAGCTGCGCTGGCCGAGCACTTCGTCGATGAGCAGGCCGACGCTGCCGCCGGCCTGGCGCACGAGCAGCACGCGGCTGGCATCGGTGAGCTGGGTGCGCTCACCTTCAAGGTATTGCTTGAGATCGATCACCGGCACCAGGTTGCCGCGCACGTTGGCGACGCCAAGCAGCCAGCCGCGGGTGCCGGGCACGATGGTGAGCGCGGGCGGCGTCAGGATTTCGTTCACTTCGTTGATGCCGCTGACCAGGTAGCGATGCCCGATGCGGAAACCGATGCCGCGCCACAAGCCCGGCGCCTCGATCTGCTCGGGCATGCCGGCCACGTGCGCGAGGCTGCGCCGCTCGTAATCGGCGAGCGCCTCGAACGGGGACAGCAGCGGCGAGGAGAAGACGGCGGCCATCGGCACTCAGCCCGCGAGCAGCTTCTGGATGCGGCCGAGCAGCTCCGACTCGGCAACGGGTTTCACCATGAAATCCTTGGCGCCCTGGCGCAGGCCCCAGACGCGGTCGGTTTCCATGGACTTGGTGGTGACGATCAGGATCGGGATCGCCGAGGTGTCGGCGTCGCGACTGAGCGTGCGCGTGGCCTGGAAACCATTCATGCCCGGCATGATCACGTCCATGATGACCAGATCCGGACGCTCGCGCTTGGCCGCGGCGATGCCCTCCTCGGCACTGACCGCGCTGCTGACGCGGTGACCGTTCTTTTCCAGCAGCGTGGTGAACACGCGTACGTCGGTCGGCGAATCGTCAATGATGAGAATATGCGCCATCGTTTGCCCCTTGTTTACCCGGATGGCCTCCGCGCTCACTTCGTCGCGACGTGCCGGCGGATCGCGCCGAGCAGTTCTTCGCGGGTGAACGGTTTGGTCAAATATTGTTCGGAACCGACGATGCGGCCGCGTGCCTTGTCGAACAGGCCGTCCTTGGACGACAACATGATCACCGGCGTGGCCTTGAACATCTGGTTGTTCTTGATCAGCGCGCAGGTCTGGTAGCCGTCCAGACGCGGCATCATGATGTCAACGAAGATGATGTTCGGCTGCTGGTCGGAGATCTTCGCCAGCGCCTCGAACCCGTCGGTCGCGGTGACGACCTCGCAGCCTTCCTTCTTGAGCAGGGTCTCGGCGGTGCGGCGGATTGTTTTCGAGTCATCGATGACCATGACCTTGAGGCCGGCCAGGCTGCCATCTTTCTCAGTTTGTTCCACGTCCAAAACCCCCAACCGCATGGAGTGCATGATGCGTGCGTTGAATTCGCCGCGTGACCCGGACGCTGTACCGGGCTCCGCGCGACGACACAATCGCGCCCGTTCCGAGCCTGTTTAACCAATACTTAGCAAATATGTCAAGTAAATCCGCTAACCCGGCATTTTTGCTCGAGAAAAACTTGCCGCTACGGCGGCCGGCGCCAGCGAATGCGAGCCCTCGGCCAACACGTCGCGATGCTAGTATAGCCCCGTATCCATCGTTGCGTGTTTTTGCAATGCGGCAAACAATGCCACGAAAAACCAGCACATCTCGTGCCAAGGTCCATCGGCCGTGGAACGCAGCGATATGACTTTGCGCGTTGCCGTGCTGATGGATGCCATCGAGTCCATCCATGTCGAGAAGGACTCCAGCTTCGCGATGCTGCTCGAGGCGCAGCGCCGCGGCCACGAACTGCTCTACCTGACGCAAAGCTCGCTTGCCATCCGCGATGCGGCGCCGTGGGCGCAGGCGCGTGCCTTGCGCGTACGCGACGACGCGCACGCCTGGTTCGAACTGGAGGCGCCGCATTGGCAGGACTTGCGCGAAGTCGACGTGATCCTGGCACGCAAGGATCCGCCCTTCGATGCACAATATTTGTACGACACGATGGTGCTGGAACTGGCACAGGCCGGCGGCGCGCTCGTGGTCAACGATCCGCGCTCTTTGCGCGACGCCAACGAAAAGCTCTTCGCGTTGCGTTTCCCGCAATGCATCCCGCCAACCCTTGTCGCACGCGACGCGGCCGAGTTCAAGCGCTTCGCCGCCACACACGACAAGATCGTGCTCAAGCCGCTGGACGGCATGGGTGGACGCTCGATCTTCGTCAGCGCACGCAACGACCCAAATCTCAACGTGATCCTGGAAACACTCACCGACAACGGCCGCGCTTTCGCGATGGCGCAACGTTATCTGGAAGAAATCCGCGACGGCGACAAGCGCATCCTGCTGATCGACGGCGTAGCGGTGCCCTACGCGCTGGCGCGCATGCCGCAGGGTGACGAGTTCCGCGGCAACTTGGCGCGCGGCGGCAAGGGCATTGGCATGCCGTTGACCGAACGTGAGCGATGGATCGCGGCCGAGGTCGGCCCGGAACTGCGTCGCCGCGGCATGTTGTTCGTGGGCCTGGACGTGATCGGTGGATTCCTCACCGAAGTCAATGTCACCTCGCCGACGTGCATCCGCGAACTGGACGCGCAGTTCGGCCTCAACATTGCCGG
>DATIVQ010000111.1:0-4014 GCA_035465735.1 Rudaea sp. | reverse complement strand
CATTCCCGGCGCGGATACGCCGATGCCGCCGGGCCCATAAGCCTGCGACAGGCTGTGTCCCGGAAAACCGAGCACGCCGAGCGGCACGTAACGCACCGGCTTTGTACCGCTCCGGCTGAAATACGTCGAGCCGTCCTCCGCATTGCGGCAGATCCACAGCGGCGGCACCGGTGCGGGTGGCTTCGTAATCGGCACGGGCGGCGGCAAGGCGGACGCCGCGGAAGGCGTGCTGGCGGCCGCGCGCGCTTGCACGGGCGTGGGTGGCGCATCCGGCAGCCGGACTTCCGCCTGTTGCGTGTCTTGCGGACACGGCCGGTCCTGGAACGCGACATTGCCCTGCGCGTCGGTGCATTTGTATACGTCGGTTGCGATGGCCTGCGCCGCAATAACCAGCAGCGCGACGGCGGGAACGTAGAAGGTGCGCGTGGCCACGAGGCTCAATGCAGGGTCTTGTACGTCTCCGGATCGAACGCGTCGACGGCGACGACTTCGTTGCGCGCGGCGTCGGCTTCCTGGATCAGGTCGTACTCGGCCTGCGAGATCACGCCGGCCTTCAGTCCCATGTCGTCGAGCATGTAGCCGGGCGCGCGGTCGAGCTGTCCCGCACGCACGGCATCACGCAGTTTCGTCTCCACCGGTATCGCGCGCACGGCCTTGTCGAGCGCGGCTTCGAGCGCGCCGAGTCCGACTTCGTTCGGCGGCGGCACGAAGATGTCCTGCGTCAAGTTGATGCGCGCTTCGCGGTCTTCGAGGATGTCGCGCGCCACGCGTGCGCCGAGCTTGTCCGAGGGTGGGCGGAAACGCGGGCCGAGCGGGAAGATCACCCACGACAGCCACCAGGCGGCGGCGCGTATCGGCAGGTTCTCGATGACGCCGAGCAGGGCCTCCTGGATGCGGTACAGGCAGTGCTCGACGCTCCAGCGCACGAGGTTGTAGTTCGCCGTGGTCTTGGCTTCGTCGTGGTAGCGCTTGAGCGCGGCCGAGGCCAGGTAAAGGTAGGCGAGCGCATCGGCGAGTCGCCCGGAAATCTTCTCGCGGCGCTTGAGCGTGCCGCCGAGCGTGCCCATCGCGATGTCGGAGAGCAGCTCGAACGCGGCGGAAAATCGCGACAGGTGCTGGTAGTAGCGCACCGTGTCTTCGGTACGCGGCGCGGCGGCGAGGCGGCTTGATGTCCAAGCCAGCAGTTTCGCGCGCGTCGCGTTGCGCAACAGCAGGTTGACATGGCCGAAGATCGCCTTGTCGAATTTTGCGAGGTTCTTCTCCGCGATTGCGTTGATCTCGTGCTGTACGAACGGATGGCAGCGGATCGCGCCCTGGCCGTAGATGATCATCGAGCGCGTGAGGATGTTCGCGCCTTCCACGGTGATGCCGATCGGCACTGCATCCCAGGTGCGCGCGAGCGGATTGCGCGGGCCTTTCTGGATCGCTGCGCCGGCGCGGATGTCCATGGCGTCGGTGACGACTTCGCGCATGCCTTCGGTGAGATAGGCCTTTGCGATCGCCGAGAGCACGGCGGGTTTTTCGCCGGCGTCGAGCGCGCCGCAGGTGAGCGTGCGCGTGGCGGTCATGTAATACGTCTTGCCGGCGATGCGCGCGAGCGGCTCCTCGATGCCCTCGAAGCGGCCGATCGGCGTGTCGAACTGCTCGCGCACCGTGGCGTAAGCGCCGGAGATGCGCGTCATCATCTGCGCTGCGCCGACGCTCAGGGCGGGCAGCGAGATCGAGCGTCCGGCAGCGAGGCATTCCATCAGCATGCGCCAGCCGTGGCCGATGCCTTCGCGCCCGCCGATCACACAGTCCAGCGGCGCGAACACGTCGCGGCCGACGATGGGGCCGTTCATGAACGGCACGCCCATCGGATCGTGGCGCATGCCGATCTCGATGCCGGGCAGGTGCGCTTCGATCAACGCACAGGTGATGCCCAAATCCTCCTTGTCGCCGAGCAGGTGGTCCGGATCCCGGATGCGGAACGCGAGGCCGACGAGCGAGGCGACCGGCGCCAGCGTGATGTAGCGCTTCTTCCAGTTCAGGCGCAGGCCGAGGACTTCCTTGCCGTCGACGATGCGCTTCTCGACCACGCCGGTGGATTGCGTCGCGGCCGCGTCGGAACCGGCTTCCGGGCCGGTCAGACCGAAGCAGGGCACGTCCTCACCGCGCGCCAGGCGCGGCAGATAGTATTTTTTCTGTTCTTCGGTGCCGTAATGCAGCAGCAGTTCGCCGGGACCGAGCGAGTTCGGCACCATCACCGTGACTGCCGCGGTGACCGAGCGCGAAGAGATCTTCGTCACCACGCGCGAATGCGCGATCGCGGAAAAGCCGTGGCCGCCGTATTCCTTCGGGATGATCATGCCGAAGAACCGGTTGCTCTTGAGGAACGCCCAGATGTTCGCGGGCAAGTCGCGTTGCTGGTTGATCTGCCAGTCGTCGAGCTTGGCGCACAGTTCCTGCACGGGGCCGTCCATGAAGGCCTGTTCCTCGGCGCTCAGTTTCTGCGGCGCGAAGTCGAGCAGATTGGGCCAGTGCGGACGACCGGAAAACAGTTCCGCATCCCACCACACCGTGCCGGCATCCAGCGCGATGCGTTCGGTTTCGCCCAGGCGCGGCAGCACCGGCGCCATCAGTTTCATGGCGAAACGCGAGACCAGTTGCCGACGCAGCAGCGGCACGCCGAAGATCGCGGCGAGTACGATCAGCGCGATGACCGTGCCCTCGAACAAGAGCGGCGAGGCGACGCCGCCGATGCGCCAGCCGATCAGCCACATCGCGGCGGCGCCGGTCCAGGCGAAGAATCCGTAACCAAGAAACAGCAGCGCGCTGAGCAGAATCAGCGCAAGGACGAAGGTGACGAGCATGGGCGCACCGCGTTTGGGCCGGTCGGACCCCTATCATCCGCCGCGACTGCGGAAAAGCAAGCTACTGGGATTGCTTCAAGTCCGACGTGTTCCAGTTGAATTGCAGGAACAGCACGCTGGCGTTGCCCTGGGCGTCGAAACGCACTCGGCATTCGTAGGATTGCTTGTCTTCACTCGGCAAGCCTTTGTCGAGGACAACCGTGGACGTGAGCAGCAGCGTGTCGGGGGATTCCTGCTTGGCGTGTGCGGCCAGGTCCTTCAGATCGATTGCGAAACTGCGGCCGTTCATGCGCTTGCCGATTTCCGTGTTGCAAGCCGCCGCCGCATGGTCGTTGCGCCCACCGCCGCAGGCGGCCAGTAGCAGACTCACGCCAAGCACAACGCCTGTGCCGATGCGCATATCGCCCCTCCCGTGTGCGCGCCGCCGGTGCGGCGCTAGACGCCATCGCGGGTCATGTTACGCATTGCCGAGGCGAGCGCAAGCCGCATCGCCGCACGCCTTGATCCGGGTCATTGGCCTTGCAGCGCGGATCGCGCCGTGCGAGCGATGGCGGCGGTCCAGCGCGCATACATGGCCGCGGAGGGGTGCAGGGCATCGGCGGCGAGCATGTCCGTCGCGCCGCCGCGGTCGCGTGAGATGGCCGTCACATCGACATGACGGGCCCGCAGTTCTGCCGAAACCTGGGCCGCGGCGACATTGAACGCATCGATTTCGCGGGCAATCTGCGCAAGATCGCGGCCGCTTTCCCGGCCGAAGCGGGTGACGCCCCAATCCGGGATGGATACGACGACGACGCGCCGTGGATCGCCACCGGCCAGCGCGATCGCGCGTTCGAGCAGGGTGCGGAACTCGGCGCGGTAATTTTGCAGGTCGCGTCCGCGGTACTGGTTGTTGACGCCGATCAGCAGCGTGACCAGGGCGTAGGGCGGATGAAACGCGTGCGCGTCCATCGCCGCGGAAAGTTCGTCCGTAGTCCAGCCGGTGCGCGCCACGATTTCCGGATCGGCGATCACGATACCCTGTACGCGCAGCGCGGCGGCGAGTTGATGCGGCCAGTTCTGATGCGCCGTGACGCCTTCGCCTATCGTGTAGGAATCGCCGAGCGCGAGAAAGCGGGCGGGCTGCACGGAATGTGTAGTTCCGGCCGCAAGCACGGCGCCA
>DATIVQ010000110.1:0-1818 GCA_035465735.1 Rudaea sp. | reverse complement strand
TGCGGCGGCGGCGGATTGGCCGGCTGGTCTGCGACCTTCGGCGGCGGCGGCTGTGCGGGCGCCGGTGCCGGCGCCTGCGACGGTGCGCAGGCGGACAGGGCAAGGGCGACGACTGAAAGTGCAAATATGTGCTTGTTCATGAAAATCTCCTCACAGGGCGGCGATCAGCGCATCGCCGAATTCCGAACACTTGAGCAGCTTCGCGCCTTCCATCATGCGCGCGAAATCGTAGGTCACGGTCTTGGCGGCGATGGTCTTGTCCATCGCGGCAATGATGGCATCGGCAGCTTCCGTCCAGCCGAGGTAGCGCAGCATCATCTCGCCGGACAGGATCACCGAACCCGGATTGACCTTGTCCTGGTTCGCGTACTTCGGCGCGGTGCCGTGCGTGGCCTCGAACACCGCGTGGCCAGTGACATAGTTGATGTTGCCGCCCGGGGCGATGCCGATGCCGCCGACTTCGGCGGCGAGCGCATCGGAGATGTAGTCCCCGTTCAAGTTCAGCGTGGCGATCACGTCGTATTCCTTGGCGCGCGTCAGGATCTGCTGCAGAAATGCGTCGGCGATGACATCCTTGACCACGATCTCATTGCCGGTCTTCGGATTCTTGAACGTACACCATGGCCCGCCGTCCAGTTCCACCGCGCCGAATTCGTCGCGGGCCAACTGGTAGCCCCAGTCGCGAAACGCGCCTTCGGTGAACTTCATGATGTTGCCCTTGTGCACGAGCGTCACCGACTTGCGGTCGTTGTCGATCGCATAATGCATGGCCGCGCGCACCAGACGCTGGGTGCCTTCGACGGAAACCGGCTTGATGCCGAAGCCCGAGGAGTCCGGGAAACGCACCTTGGAGAACTGTTTCGGGAAGTTTTCCTGCATCAGCTTGCGGAACTTTGTCGCGTCGTCGCTGCCCTGCTGGAATTCGATGCCGGCGTAGATGTCTTCGGTGTTCTCGCGATAGATCATCATGTCCACGTCCTGCGGCTTGAGCACCGGGGACGGCACACCCTTGAACCAGCGCACCGGGCGCACGCAACAGTAAAGATCCAGCATCTGGCGCAAAGCAACATTCAGGGAGCGAATGCCGCCGCCAACCGGCGTGGTCAGCGGACCCTTGATCGAGACGAGGAAATCGCGACAGGCGGCGACGGTGGCGTCGGGCAGCCAGTTGCCGGTGGTGTTGAACGCCTTCTCGCCGGCCAGGACTTCCATCCACATCAGCTGGCGCTTGCCGCCGTAGGCCTTCTTCACCGCGGCGTCGAGCACGCGCACCGAGGCGCGCCAGATATCCGGGCCGGTGCCGTCGCCTTCGATGAACGGGATGACCGGGCGATCCGGTACGCGCAGCTTGCCGTCGACGATGCGGATTTTCTCGGCGCCGGTCGGCGGCGCGGGCGTGAAGTCGTTCATGGGTTACTCCCGGGGAGGATGCTGGCGTGAGGCCGCTATTGTAATTGACTCCGCGTGATAGGGCTTGCCGCGTTCTTGCGTTTCTGCCGGTACGGGCCACGAATTCGTCGCCTGTTTTCGTCGTGCTTTCGGGAGACTTGCCATGAACACGATGTACTCGCATCCGCTTCGCGCGCGGACGCCCTTGCGCGCACCGCTCGCCCTGGCCCTTACCGCCGCGCTCGGCGTGGCTGCCCTGCCGGGGTTGGCCCTGGCCAATACCTACACCGTCACGTCCACCGGCGACGCCGGCAGCGGCACCTGCGCCGCCACCTGCACCCTGCGCGATGCCGTGGCCGCCGCTACCTCAGGCAGCGATACCGTTACGTTCGACTCAAGCCTGTCCGGGGACACGATCACTCTGGACAT
>DATIVQ010000109.1:0-12225 GCA_035465735.1 Rudaea sp. | reverse complement strand
AACGCGTGGATGTACGAGTCGCCCAGGCGGCCCCAGTCGTTGAGCTGCACGCCCAGCTTGTAGGTGCCGTGGATGCGCCGCAGCATGTCGTCCTCGTCGATGCCGAGGAATGCGTTGATGTGCAGAATCTGCGGGATCGTCGCCTCGCCCACACCGACCGTGCCGATTTCGGCGGATTCGATCACGCGGATGGCGCGCTGCGGACCGAGCGCCCGCGCCAGCAGCGCCGCGGTCAGCCAGCCGGCGGTGCCGCCGCCGACGATTACGACCTGGCGGATGCTGGCATCATGCATGGCGTGGCCCCGAGGATTGCCCGCATCCATTCAACCACGATTTCGTCCAAAACGAACGGCGCATGACTTCGCTGCTGAGGATCAGCGAAGCCATGCGCCGCCCTGACGTCACTGGAACTTGTAGGAGATGCCGAGTTCGTAGCGGCGCCCGTATTCCTCCCACGTCAATACCTGGCGCGGATCGTTGTTCTGGTAGGTGATGAACTTCTGGTTGGTCAGGTTGGAACCTTGCAACAGGAAGGTCAGCCCCTTGAAGCGCCCGTCCGGAATCGTGTAGCTGATCTGCGCGTCGTAGATGCTGCTGCCCTTGATGGTCTGCAGGATGCGCGTGGCGCTGATGCCCTGCACTTCGCCGAGGAAGCTGGTGCGGTGGTTGTCGCTGATGCGGGCCTCAAAGCCGTTGTGCTGGTAGTACAGCGTCCCGTTCGCGGTCCATTTGGACAGACCCGGCACCGTGATCGCCTGCGAGTTGCCCGCATAGGTCACCGAACTCTTGGTGTAATCGCCGGTGAGGATGGCGCCGAAGCCGTCGAGCATCGGCGTCAGCATCTTGAACGGCATGTTGATCGTGCCCTGCAAACCCTTGACGTTGCCGCTGCCGTCGTTGGTCGGGCCCGTCACGATGCCCTCGGTGGTGCCGAGTTGCGCCTTCTGGTCCGCGGACAGGAACGCATCGACGAACGGCGCGAAGTTGTACAGGAAGGCGGCACTCGGATTGATGTAGTCCGACAACTTCAGGTAGTACCCCGACACCGCCATGTAGCCCTGGTTGTCATTGAAATAATGCTCCAGGCTGACGTTGAAGTTGTTCGCCATCGAAGGCAGCAGTTCGGGATTGCCACCGTTGGCGCTGAAGTACGACTCGTTCGGATCGGTCGATTGCAAGTGCGTGATGTTGCCGCTGATGGCCAGGCTTGCGCTCATCTGGTCCATGCGCGGGCGCGCCAGCACCCGCGACGCGCCGACGCGCAGGTCGGTGCTGGGCGTGAACTCGAACACGAGGTTCGCGCTGGGCAGCCAGCGCGTGTAGTTGGTGCCTCCGGAGACCGGCACCAGGGTGACCACCGAGGACCCCGTCGAACTGGTGCCCGCGGCGACGCGTTCGCCGTCCGAGGACTGGTTGGTGTGCGCGACTTGCACGCCGATATTGCCGCGCACCGGCACGTCGCCGAGCGAGGTGTCGAGGTTGAATTGCACGAACGGCGTGGCGTCGTTCTCGCGCACTTTCCAGTTCGGCGGCACGCCGATCGAGGACAGCGAGGTCGAGTACAGCTGCAGGGTGCCGTTGGCGATGAGGTCGAGCGGGTTGTACAGCTGCTGCGGACCAATGCCCATCCACGCGAGCGGGTCGCCGGTGGTGTAGGCCGGGATCGGCGCGGTCTGCGCGCCATTCGGCAACACGAGGAAATCCTGGTTGATGTTGTAGGTCTTGTTGCGCGTGGCGCGATCGACGCCGAACTGCACGTTCGCGAACGGTCCGCCTGCGAAATCGTACTCGACGGCGGCGCGCAGGCGCGCGAGATAGTCGTTGGTGTAGGGTGCATTGATGAAGCCGGCCTGCACCACCGGCGGGTTGTTGCCGCTGCCCCAGCCTTGCGGGTCGGTGAGTACGAGCCCCTGGCTGTAGTCGTACGTCGGCGTCAGGAACAGCAAGCCGTTGCCGAGCTCCTGGAAACCCACGGTGTCGGTCGGACCGGTGGTCTTTTAGCCGGTGCCGCTGTAGCTTTCCAGCAGCATGTCGCGGCGGTCGGCGCGTGAATAGCTGGCATCCACGTTGGCCGACCAATCTTCGTTGAAACGGAATTTGTTGTTCCAGCCGATGTTCCAGACCTTGGCCTTGGTGCGGTTGTAGTCATTGCGCACCACCGGCGTCACGTTCGCGTACGTGCCGCTCTGCACGAAACCGTTTTGCGCATTGCCGCCGGGTTGCAGTTGCGCGCCGCTCCAGTACAGCGGGAACTCCATGCCCTTGGCCTGCTGGGTCTCGCGGAAGTTGTCGTAGGTGAGGTCCAGCGTGCTGGTGAAGTTGTCCGAGGGCTGGTACTGCAGCGTGGTCAGCAGGCCCGTGCGCTTGAGCTGGTCGGAGATGCCGTAGTTCTTCGAGCCGCCGATCACCAGGTCGCCGTTGCCGTCGGTGGGATAGCCCCACGGCTGCTGATGTTCGATCTGCGCCGGATTGGATTCGAGGTCGAGGCCGACGGTAACGCCAAAGGTGTGGTCGGCAAACTGGTTCACATAAATGCCGTTCGCCGAGTAGCCATGGTCGCTGACGCCGGAACCGGGTGAAATCGTCGACAGGCTGTCCCACACGTAGCGCGCATTGACCGCTGCAACGGAATGGTTCTGCTCCAGCGGACGGATCGTGCGCATATCCACCGTGCCGGCCAGACCCTGGCCGATCAGGCTCGCGTTGGGCGCCATGTAGACGACGACGCTGTTGAACCAGCTCGCGGGATATTGATCGTATTGCACGTCGCGGTTGTTCGAGGTGCTGACCTGTTCGCGGCCATTGACCAGGGCGGTGCTGAAGTCCGGGCCGAGGCCGTGGATCGTGACCACCTGCGGGCGGCCGTCGAGCGTCTGCACGGCGAGCCCCGGCAGGCGGCCAAGCACGTCGGCGATGCTGGTGCCGGGCAGCTTGCCGATCTGCTCGGCAGAAACCGCTTCGACGATCTCGTCGGAGTTGCGCTTGATCGCAGTCGCGTTCTGCAAGCTGCCGGCATAGCCTTTGACATTGATTTCCTGCAGCTGGGTGGCTTGCTTGTTGGCGGCAGTCTTCTCATTTTTCTTCTTGTTCTGCGCACTGTTGTCCTGCGCATTGCTGCCCTGTTCCGTCCCTGTCGCCTGGGCTTGATCCTGCGCAGCGCCAGCCGCCGAGCTGGCGGCGAAGGCGACATCGGCACAGGCAGCCAGACCGATGCCCGCGGAAATCAGCGCCAGTGTCATCGCATTTCGTTTCAGTAGCATTTTTGCGTTCTCCAGTGGTGTGACGCATTGTTGTGCCGCACGCAGCCGCCGGGGTGCGCTGTCCGTGCCGACCCGCGTCAGGCGCGCAGGTTCGTGCCCGCATGGTAGGCGTTCACTCCGCCCGCGCGCGCCGCCCGCATACGTATTCATGACGCGGCATTCCGGCGCATCATGCGTTGCAGCATGAGCGGCAGGCGCGTGCGTGCCGCGTGGGTCCACGTCAATCGAAAGCAAGGCGCACAAAGATTCCGATGCTCGACCCGCATGCGCGTCGAGCCTGCGGGAAAATCCCATTCGCGAGCGTGCATGACGCAAGTGCAGCATCGATGAATACGTATGCACGAAACGCCGGGACTGCGCGCGCCAACCGTAAGCTGCACACCGTCAAGCCGCCACACCGGATTTGCGTGTGGCGCACGTCAATGGAGTTGGTAAATGCCCGATGGTCGCTGGTGGCGTGGTGCCGTCATCTATCAAATCTATCCGCGCAGCTTTCTCGACACCAATGGCGACGGCGTGGGCGACCTGCCCGGCATCATCGAGCGGCTCGATTACGTGGCCGGACTCGGCGTCGATGCGGTCTGGATCGCGCCGTTCTTCAAGTCGCCGATGGCCGATTTCGGCTACGACATCGCCGATTACCGAGCGGTCGATCCGCTGTTCGGCACGCTCGAGGATTTCGACCGGCTGCTGGCGAAGGCGCACGCGCTCGGCCTGAAGGTGATGATCGACCAGGTGTTCAGCCACACCTCGGCACAGCACGACTGGTTTCGCGAAAGCCGGCAGAGCCGCGACAATCCGAAGTCGGACTGGTACGTCTGGGCCGATCCGCGCGCGGACGGCACCGCGCCGAACAACTGGCTGTCCATCTTCGGCGGTCCGGCCTGGCAATGGGAACCGCGCCGCCAGCAGTATTACCTGCACAACTTCCTCGCCGCGCAGCCGGACCTGAATTTCCACAATCCGCAAGTGCGTGCGGCCGTGCTCGACTCGGTGCGCTTCTGGCTCGAGCGCGGCGTGGACGGGCTGCGCCTGGATGCAATCAATTTCTGTTTCCACGACCGCCAGCTGCGCGACAACCCGGCCAAGCCCGAAGACCGGCGCGTCGGGCGCGGCTTCAGCCCCGACAACCCGTACGCCTACCAATACCACCTGTACAACAACACGCAACCGGAAAACCTCGGCTTTCTTGAGGAACTGCGCGCATTGCTCGACCGCTATCCCGGCGTCGCGGCGCTGGGCGAGATTTCCTCGGAGGATTCGCTCGCGACGATTGTCGAATACACGCACGGCGCGCGCCTGCACATGGGTTACAGCTTCGAACTGCTCACCGACGATTTCAGCGCCGCCCACATCCGCAACACGGTGTCGGCGCTCGACGCGAAGATGCGCGACGGCTGGCCATGCTGGGCGATCTCCAACCACGACGTCGAACGCGTGCTGTCGCGCTGGGGCGGCGGACGTCCGTCCGCACAGCTCGCGAATGTGTTGACCGCGATGCTGTGTTCCTTGCGCGGGCCGGTATGCGTGTACCAGGGCGAGGAGCTCGGACTGACCGAGGCCGTGCTGCCGTTCGAGGTCCTGCAGGATCCCTACGGCATCGCATTCTGGCCGCAGTTCAAGGGCCGCGACGGCTGCCGCACGCCGATGCCGTGGACGGCGGAAGCGCACGGCGGCTTCACCCGCGGCGTGCCGTGGCTGCCGGTGCCGAAGGAACACCTGGAACTGGCCGTGTCCGGGCAGGAAGCCGATGCGGCCTCGACGCTGCACGGCTTTCGCCAGTTCATGCGCTGGCGGCGTGGGCATCCGGCGCTGCGCACCGGCGCGATCCGCTTCATCGACACGCCCGAACCGATCCTCGCCTTTACGCGCGAACTCGCCGGCGAGCGGGTGCTGGTGGTGTTCAATCTTGCTGACGGACCGGCCGAGTTGGCTTTGCCCGCGCTGCGCGGTGCCCGCCCGCTGCACGGACACGGGCTGCATGAAGGTATGCTCGATGGTGAGCGCTTGCGCCTGCCGGGATACGGCGCTTTGTTCGCCACGTTCACCCAAACCGACCAACCGCAGGGAGTCGCCCCATGAATACGCCCGTCACGACGCTCGCTGAAACATCCGGTCATGCCAACCTGCGTGTCATCCTGATCAGCGCCGCCGCCGCACTCGGAGGTTTCCTGTTCGGATTCGATACCGCCGTCATCAACGGCGCCGTCGACGCCTTGCGCCAGGCATTCGGCCTGAGTGCCGGATGGACCGGCTTCGCCGTGTCCTGCGCGCTGCTCGGATCGGCCGCCGGTGCGTGGTATGCGGGCCGGCTCGCGGATCGGTTCGGCCGCGTGCGCACGATGCAGGTGGCAGCGGTATTGCTGGGTGCAGGCGGGCTCGGCGCCGGATTGGCCGGCTCCGTGGCAACACTCATCGTATGGCGTGTCGTCGGCGGAATCGGCGTCGGCGTGGCCTCGGTGGTCGCACCGGCCTACATCGCGGAAGTGTCGCCGGCGTGGATACGCGGACGCCTGGGATCGATGCAGCAACTGGCGATCGTGCTCGGAATTTTCGTTGCGCTGCTGAGCGACGCGTGGCTGGCCGGAGCGGCGGGCGGCGCCGGAAACATGTTGTGGTCCGGGTTCGGCGCCTGGCGCTGGATGTTCCTGGCCGGCGTCGTGCCAGCCATGATCTACGGCGGGCTTGCATTGGCGGTACCCGAATCGCCGCGCCACCTCGTCGCGCGCGGGCGCAACGCCGATGCGCTCGGCGTGCTGCGCCAGGTGCTGGCACTGGACGACGAAGCGGCGCTGCACCAGAAATTGTCCGACATCCAGAACAGCCTCGAACGCGAGCACAAGCCCGCCTGGCACGACTTGCGCGGCGGCAGCGCCGGACTCTTGCCGGTCGTATGGATCGGCATCCTGCTATCGATGTTCCAGCAGTTCGTCGGCATCAACGTGATCTTCTATTATTCGGCGACGCTATGGCATTCAGTGGGTTTCACCGAATCCAATGCGTTCGCGATCACCGTTGCCACTTCCGTGGTGAACGTGCTGGTGACGCTGGTGGCGATCGCACTCGTCGACCGGATCGGACGCAAGCCATTGCTGGTGATCGGCTCGGCCGGCATGGCCATCACCCTGGCGCTGATGGCGTTGTGTTTCGAGCAAGCCGCCGGCACCGGCGCCAGCCTGAGCCTGCCCGCGCCATGGGGACCGACCGCGCTCATCGCCGCCAATCTCTACGTGGTTTTTTTTGGCGTGAGCTGGGGTCCGGTCGTGTGGGTGCTGCTCGGCGAAATGTTCCCCAACCGCATCCGCGCGATGGCGCTGGCGGTGGCGGCGGCCGCGCAGTGGCTGGCCAATTTCGCGATCACCAGCAGCTTCCCGGTGATGGCGCAGTTCAGCCTGCCGTTCTCCTATGCCGTCTATGCGGCGTTTGCCGCGATCTCGCTGGTTTTCGTGCTCAAGTTCGTGCGCGAGACGCGGGGCGTGGAACTGGAGGACATGCCGGGTTGAGCGCAGCCGACACGGACCGCCGAAATTGGCTAGGATACCGGTCTCGCGGCCATGGCCGCGGCAAGCGGGGCCCTGCGTGCGCGGCAAGAAGCAGATCACCTCATTCGACATCGCCCAGCTGGCCGGGGTTTCCCAGGCCACGGTGTCGCGCGCATTGCGCGGCAACACGCAAGTCAGCGAGGACACCCGGCGCCGCGTCAAGGCGGCGGCGGCATCGCTGCATTACACGGTGGACAAGAATGCCTCGAGCCTGCGCAGCAAACTGACCGGTGCACTGGCGCTGCTGTTCTTCGATGATCCCACGCCCGACGACTCGCACATCAATCCGTTCTTCCTGTCCATGCTCGGTTCGATCACGCGGGTCTGCGCGCGGCACGGCTACGACCTGCTGATCTCCTTCCAGGAACCCGGCCGCGACCTGCACGCCGATTTCGCCGAAAGCAAGAAGGCCGACGGGATCATCCTGCTCGGCTATGGAGACTACCTTGCGCAGGCCGACCGCCTCGAGAAGCTGCGCAGCCGGGGCACCCGAATCGTCAGCTGGGGCGCGGTGATGCCGGGTCAGCCTTGCGTCACAATCGGTTGCGACAACTACCAGGGCGGCTATGCGATCACGCAGCACCTGCTGGGCATGGGTTGCCGGCGCATCGCCTTCCTGGGCGATGCCTCGCAGCATTTCCCGGAGTTCCAGGAACGCTACCGCGGCCACGTGCAGGCCCTGCGCGCCCTGGAAGTGAAGCCGGACGCCACGCTGCAAGTGGACGCGGAAAGCTCCCAGCACTCAGGCCACAAGGCAACCGAAGCCCTGCTGGCGCGCGGCGTCGAATTTGACGCGATCTTCGCCGCCAGCGACCTGATCGCGATCGGTGCGCTGGGCGCGCTGTCCGAGCGCGGCATCGCCGTGCCGGGCGAAGTCGCGGTGGCCGGCTTCGACGACATTCCCATGGCCAGCTATGTCAATCCGCCGTTGACCACCGTGATCCAGGACACCATGCTGGCCGGCGAAGTGCTGGTGGACAGCCTGCTGCGGATGATCCGCAACGAACCCGCGGAAAGCCGGATCCTGCCGATGCGGCTGGCCGTGCGAAAATCCAGCCTGTACGGTGTTACGGTCTGACCACGCGCCGCGGCGGCGCGCGGCCGTGCGCCCCGCCACCCGGCCAGGCCCAACCCCTTGGAGTAGCGCATGCGCGAACGCGCACTTATCGGCGACATCGGCGGCACCAATGCGCGCTTTGCGCTGGTTGACGCGACCGTCGCGCAACCGCACATCCTCGAGCCGCGCACGCTCAGCGGCGCCGATTTCCGCAGCCTGCGCGACGCCGCGCGGCACTATCTGGCCGAGACCGGGGCCAAGCCGGTGCGCGCCGCGCTCGCCATCGCCTCGCCGATCGAGGGCGACGACATCACGCTCACCAACCGCGACTGGTCATTCAACCGCGGCGCGCTGAGGCAGGAACTGGGCCTCGACGACCTGCGCCTGCTCAACGATTTCGCCGCAATCGCCTGGGCCGCGCCGCACCTGGGCGAGCGCGACCGCCTGCCCGTGCACGGCTCCCTCGAGATACCGCCGAAAGGCCCGGTGACGCTGATCGGTGCCGGTACCGGGCTGGGTGTCGCGCTTTTGACCGGTTCCTCCGAACAGGGTTGGCACATCGTCCCGACCGAAGGCGGGCACACCACATTCGCGCCGACCGACGCCGTGGAGCGCGAGATCGCGGCATGGCTGGGCGCGCGCCACGGTCGGGTTTCCAACGAGCGCCTGCTCAGCGGACACGGCCTGTCCAACATCGATGCCTGCCTGCGCGGGGTCGAACCCATCGTCGCGCCGGCCGCGCAAATCGGCTCGCGCCGCTCCAAGGACATCGTCGATCTGGCACTGTCGGGCGAGCCGGACGCGGTGCGTGCGCTGGCCCGGTTCTGCCGCATCTACGGCGCGGTCGCGGGCGACGCCGCACTCCAACATGGCGCGAACACGGTCATGATCGCGGGCGGGGTGGTGCTGAACTTCCTCGATTTCTTCCGCGCCAGCGAATTCATGGACGCATTCGCCGCCAAGGGCCGCCACGCCAATTACATGCTGCGCACGGCGGTGCAGGTGATCACGCACGCCCATCCCGGGCTGCTCGGCGCGGCTGCGGCGCTGCTGGCCTGAGCGCACCGCCATGTTGGGCAAGCGCGGAAGGCGCTGGCGCACGTTTGGGGAGATATAGCACTTGGGCGTATGATGCCTGCGACAGGGGAACAAACGATATCGAGCTGGGGAGCTTGCGATATCGAGCTGGGGAGCTTGCGATGTCGAACCGAATGCGCCTGCTTGCTCTGGGCCTGGTGATGCTGGCCCAGCACGATTCTCTTCGCGCCGAAATCCTGGTCGGCGGCTTCGGCGATGGAATTACGCCGGTGCCGCTGCGTGGATTCTCCGACAACGCCAACGGCAATGTCGCGCCGCTGCGCATGCTCGGCGGCCCCACCGCCGGGCTCAAGACGCCCGCGGGCGGTATCTACGAGCCGGTCGAGGACGTGATCTACGTCGCCGACTTCTACGGAACGTCGATCCGTGTCTTCCACGCCAACGCCAATGGCGACGCCGCACCAATTCGGGTCGTCGGCCCGGCCTACACCGGCCAGGCGCGCGGTGCCGCAGTGGACGCGATCCACAATGAACTTCTCGCCTTCACCGGCGGCTGCTGCCTTGCGGCCTTCGACCGCGGCGCGAACGGCGACGTCTTTTTCAAACGCTACGTGCAGTGGGGCGGCCTGTCGGGCAGCGTGACCCAGCAAAATTCGCCAAGCGCCTTGGTGTACATGGCGCCGACCGACGAGGTGGCCGAAACGGATTCCGACTCGGCGTCCCCGTATGCGCCGAAACTGCTGGTCTTCAACCGCACCGACAGCGGCAATACCGCACCCAAGCGCGTGCTCCAGGGGGCGAATACGCAATTCGGCAATTATGCCGGCGGACTCGCCTACGATGCCGCCGCGCGCAAATTGTATGTCGGCGCCTACACGACCAATCCGGATCTGAGCCGTTCTGCGCGGGTGCTGGTATTCGACGATTCCGCCAGCGGCGATGTTGCACCCTTGCGCAGCATCGCCGGGGCCGCGACCGGACTGGAACTGTCCGCTACCAGCGATATCGGCGGGTTGGCCATCGATCCGGAGCATCAGCACCTGATCGTCTCGGTGACGGACTACAACATGGCCGCCGGCAACAAACTGCTCGTGTTCGCCCTCGGCGCCAGCGGCAACACCGCACCGTTGCAGACCATCGCCGGCGCATCGACCGGCCTGCCCAAGAGCATCGGTGCACCGATCTGGGTGTCGTCCGGACGCATCTTCGGCAACGGTTTCGAAGGCGCGCCCTGACGAAAAAAGCCCCGCACTTGGCGGGGCTTTTCGTGTTGCTTCCGGAAGCGGACTTTTAGAAGTCCATGCCGCCCATGCCCCCCATGCCGCCGCCCGGGGCGCCGCCATGGTTGTGCTCTTCCTTCTTCGGCGCTTCGCCGACCATCGCCTCGGTGGTAATCATGAGGCCGGCGATCGACGCAGCGTTCTGCAGCGCGGTGCGCGTGACCTTGGTCGGGTCGAGAATGCCGAATTCGACCATGTCGCCGTACTCGCCGCTCGCGGCGTTGTAGCCGTAGTTTCCCTTCCCGCCGGCGACCTTGTTCAGCACCACGCTCGGCTCTTCGCCGGCGTTGGACACGATCTCGCGCAGCGGTGCTTCCATCGCGCGCTTGGCGATGAGAATGCCGTGGTTCTGATCCTCGTTGTCGCCCTTGAGCTTCTTGATCGCGTCGAGCGCACGCACCAGCGCCACGCCGCCGCCCGGCACCACGCCTTCTTCCACCGCCGCACGCGTGGCGTGCAGGGCGTCTTCGACGCGCGCCTTCTTTTCCTTCATCTCGACTTCGGTCGCGGCGCCAACCTTGATCACCGCCACGCCGCCGGCGAGTTTGGCCACGCGCTCCTGTAGCTTCTCGCGGTCGTAGTCCGAAGAGGTTTCCTCGATCTGCGCCTTGATCTGCTCGATGCGCGCCTTGATCGCCTTGGCTTCACCATGGCCGTCGATAATGGTGCTGTTTTCCTTGCTCACCTGCACCTTCTTGGCGCGGCCCAGATCCTTGATCGAGGCTTTCTCGAGCGACAGG
Organism: Rudaea sp.; assembly: GCA_035465735.1. Lineage (GTDB taxonomy): Bacteria > Pseudomonadota > Gammaproteobacteria > Xanthomonadales > Rhodanobacteraceae > Rudaea. Next base: position 1,308 of record DATIVQ010000109.1, on the reverse strand, counting down.
CCCACTTCCTCGGAAATGACCTGGCCGCCGGTGAGGATGGCCATGTCTTCGAGCATCGCCTTGCGGCGGTCGCCGAAGCCCGGCGCCTTCACGGCGCAGACCTTGACGATGCCGCGGATGGTGTTGACGACGAGCGTCGCCAGCGCTTCGCCTTCGACTTCCTCGGCAACGATCAGCAGCGGCTTGCCGGCCTTGGCCACGCCTTCGAGGATCGGCAGCAACTCGCGCACGTTCGAGATCTTCTTGTCGTGCAGCAGGATGTACGGATCTTCCAGCTCAGCCTGCATGGACTGCTGGTTGTTGATGAAGTACGGCGACAGGTAGCCGCGGTCGAACTGCATGCCCTCGACGACGTCGAGTTCGTTATCCAGGCCCGAACCGTCTTCGACCGTGATCACGCCTTCCTTGCCGACCTTGTCCATGGCCTTGGCAATGAGGTCGCCGATGTTCGTGTCGGAGTTGGCCGAGATCGAGCCGACCTGAGCGATTTCCTTGCTCGTCGAGCAGGGCTTGGAAAGGTTCTTCAGCTCGGCCACGGCGCCGTGCACGGCCTTGTCGATGCCGCGCTTGAGGTCCATCGGGTTCATGCCCGCGGCGACGGCCTTGAGGCCCTCGCGGATCAGCGCCTGCGCGAGCACGGTCGCGGTGGTGGTGCCGTCGCCGGCGACGTCGGACGTCTTGGACGCGACTTCCTTGACCATCTGCGCGCCCATGTTCTCGAACTTGTCGGCCAGCTCGATCTCCTTGGCGACGGACACGCCATCCTTGGTGATCGTCGGCGCGCCGAAGCTCTTGTCGAGCACCACGTTGCGGCCCTTGGGACCCAGCGTCGCCTTGACGGCGTTCGCCAGCACGTTCACGCCGCGCAGCATGCGCGCGCGGGCGTCTTCACTGAAACGGATTTCTTTGGCAGCCATTGTCTTGATTCCTAAAAATTGAATTATGTGCGTTGTTCGGAAGGAGGCAGGCGAGCGTAATTATTCAATTACCGCCATCAAGTCTTCTTCGCGCATGACCAGCAACTCTTGGCCATCGACCTTGACCTCGGTACCGGAATACTTGCCGAACAGCACCTTCTCGCCGGCCTTCACGCCCACCGGGCGCACCTTGCCGTCTTCGAGGATCTTGCCGGAGCCGACGGCGACAACTTCGCCCTTGATCGGTTTTTCGGTCGCGGTGTCGGGAATGACGATGCCGCCGGCCGACTTGGTTTCGGCTTCCAGGCGCTTGATGATGACGCGGTCGTGCAACGGGCGCAGTTTCATGACAACTTCCTCAACTGGTTGATTTGGAACGATTTGATTGCGA
>DATIVQ010000108.1:0-10421 GCA_035465735.1 Rudaea sp. | reverse complement strand
TTGCCGATGCTCGAGGACGTGCGCGACGAGTCCGACCACGAGAATCCGGTGCGCATCGTGCTGATCCCGCGCAGCAATCGCGTGGACCTGGACGAGATGATGCAGCATCTCAACGCCACGACGGACCTGGAGCGCAGCTATCGCGTAAATCTGAATTTGATCGGTCTCGACGGCAAGCCGCAGGTCAAGAACCTCAAGCAGATCCTCGTCGAGTGGCTGCGTTTCCGCCAGCAGACCGTGACCCGACGCCTCGAACACCGCCTGCAAAAGGTCGAACGCCGTCTGCACCTGCTCGAAGGCCTCCGCATCGCTTTCCTGAATCTCGACGAAGTGATCCGCATCGTGCGCAGCGAGGACGAACCCAGACCCGTGCTCATCGCGCGCTTCAAGTTGAGCGAGGAACAGGCCGACTACATCCTGGAAACGCGCCTGCGCCAGCTCGCGCGGCTGGAGGAAATGAAGCTCAATGCCGAACGCGACGCGCTGGAAGAGGAACGCGCGCGCATCGCGGTGACGCTGAAATCGCCTGCCAAGCTGAAGTTGCTGATCAAGGATGAGCTCACCGCCGACGCGGAAAAATTCGGCGACGCACGCCGCTCGCCGATGGTCGTGCGCGACGTCGCGCAGGCACTGGACGAATCCGCGCTCGTAGTCAGCGAACCGGTCACCGTGGTGCTGTCGGGCAAGGGCTGGGTGCGCGCGGCCAAGGGCCACGATGTGGATGCCGCGGCGCTCGGTTACCGGGAAGGCGACAATTTCCACAATGCAGCAAAAGGCAAGACCACGCAGAACGTCGCTTTCATCGATTCCTGCGGCAGGAGTTATTCGACGCCCGCGCACACATTGCCATCAGCGCGTGGTAACGGCGAGCCGTTGACCGGACGCTTCACGCCTGCAGCCGGCGCGCGCTTCGACGCCGTCGCCATCGCCGATCCGCAGACCCGGCTCGTGCTTGCCACCGACTTCGGCTACGGTTTCGTGACGAAATTCGAGGCCTTGCTCGCCAACAAGAAGGCGGGCAAGCAGCTCGTCAACATGGATGACGACGCGCATGTGCTCGCACCCGCCTACGTGAACGATCCCGCGCGCGACCGCATCGTCGTCGCCACGAATGCCGGGCACCTGCTCATGTTCTCGGTCGCCGAATTGCCGGAACTCGACAACGGCGGCAAGGGCAACAAGCTGATCGAAATCCCGAAAGCCAAGCTTGCCAGCGGCGAGCGCGCTGCCGGAATTGCCGTCGTCGCCGAAGGCAAGGGCGAAGTCACCCTGTGGGCCGGCCAGCGCAAGCTGATCCTGAAGTGGGCGGACCTGGTCGAATACAACGGCAACCGCGCCCAGCGCGGCGGTAACCTGCCGCGCGGCTTCCCCCGCGTGGATCGCATCGAGACCAGCAACTGAGATCGCATCGCGAAGCCGTGCGCTGGGCGCGACCGCGAACATCGCAAGCTTGGTCCGCTCAGCGTGCGGCGGATCGGCGCAGCGGCTGGTGCAGTTCCGAATCGATGCGCCAGGCGCCGTCGACAAGTTGCAGCGTGACGCGGCCCACCGTGTGCCGACTGCGCACGTCGATAGTCGCCGCGTCGTTTTCGATCGTGCAGCAGGTGACCACAACCGGTTCGCGCTGGCTGTCGCACCACAGCGCGAACAGCGTCCAGAAATCCGGCGTGTCGCGCAGGTCCAGCAACTGCTGTGCACAAGTTTCGGTCATGCTCGCGATTACATCGGCGAACTCGTGGCGCGCGACGGCGCTAAGGTAGGCGCGGTAGGCCCACAACGGATCGGGAATCGGAGACGCCTCTACGCTCGCCGTTGCGAGCGACAGGACGACGGCGTGGGCGTGCATGTCCAGGAACTCCGGATGGATGAATTCCGGCAATCAAACGACGTGGATGGAGCCATCCGAACATCGAGGATCGGCGCGATTGCGTCCAGGCGTAGCAAACTGCAGGAAAGTCGATTCTGGTGCCGCGGACATTGAAACCTGCAGCGCTCAGTCGGTCGTTCCGTCTGCGGTGCAGGCAAACCCGATGCGTTTGAGCCGTGCCGTATCGCTGGCGCGCAAAACCCATTGCGAGCCGGCGCGCGTCAGTTCGGCCGCCAACGACGTTGCCGACTCGCCGATAGCGACGACGAAGTCGAATGCCGCCGCGCTGTGCCAGCCCTTGAAAACCGGCGTCAGCCGGACGCCGCGTTCGAGTGCGGCGCACGACACGACCAGGCGCGGGCCGGTTTCGTCGAGCGCGGCGACGCGCAGACTCAGCGGCGGATTCAGCGAATTCCACGTCAGCAGCAGGCGTCCGTCGGGCGATGGCGCGACGAGGTCGGCACCATTGTGGACGAAGGCGACCTTACCGTTTTGCGGATTGATCAGAAAACTTCCAGGCGCGTCGTGTCCGAACTGCACCTCGACGCGCTCGTAGCCACTGCCGGGAAGGCGGCCAAGGTACCAATGCCCTTCTTCGTCCGCGTCGGCGCTGCGGGTCGCCGGCTCGATCCAGTCGGCGAAAGTTGCGGCCATTCCGCGCATTGGCACGACCACCAAGTGCTTGCCTTCGCGCCGAACCGCCCCGCCGGAGGCGCTGACCAGCACACTTTCATGCTGCCGCGAACATGCAGGTGATGGCTTGGCGCAACCGTAGATCTCGTCGGCGAAACGCAGCAAGGGCGGGTCTTCGGAAATCGCCGGTGCCGCCAGTATCTGTGCCACGTCCCCCGCCGACATTTCCTTTGTTGCAACGGCCACGGGAACGGCCGGCCGCTTCGTCCGCGACGCTAGATCCAGCACGCCGGGACTGTCGAAGCGCAGCCCATGCGCGTCGACCGTCCGCGGCGCCGCGGCAGGGCCCGGCGCCCCTGCCAGAAGAAACAGCGCGATGATCGCAACCATCGGCGCCCTCAATTGAAGCCGTTGGTGAAGATGTAGTCGTCGGTGAAGGGAAAACACTTGCCTGGCTCGGAGGTGTTGCCAGATCCGTCGGTGGCCGTCGCGAACAGGTAGCCCGTCCCGGGAATGGTCTTGGGCGCCGTGATCGTCGTGTATGGAAACGTCTTGAAGGCGGTACCGACCGTGACGGGGACCAGGAAATAGCCGACGTAGCGCTTCTGCTCGCCCCGCGGCGTGTCATTCGGTCCGCTGCCGACGCAGGTATCCGTCCAGAACACGTCAAGCCGGTAAGTCTGATCGTTGGCCAGGGCCGACTCGGGCAGCAGGTAGCCGTCGAGCGCGATTTTGTCCGCTTCGAAGCGCATCGCCTGGGTCAGGTACGGATAGTTCTCGAGCCGGTTCGGTCCGCTGTCCGCGTCGTTGGCGTCGTTCGCGGTCGGTCCGAGCCCGAACCCGTCGGTCGACGCGCCAAGGTCGATCGGCAGGAAGCCGTTGTTGTCGTGGATGATGTTGTTGCCGTCGATGCGGTTGCCGTTGCCGGCCGTGGTTTCGAGCCAGATGCCGGGACCGAAATTGTTCACGATGTAATTACCGCCGCCGCTCTGGGTCAGATAGGCCGCGGTGCCGATCACATTATCATGCGCGCTGACCGCGATGCCGATGCCGGCGTTGTTGTTGCCCGCGGCCGCGTTGGTCGGCCCAATGCCGATGCCGTTCGCGACCAACGTATTTCCGGTGGTGCTGGTTCCGGTGAGGCGGATGCCGTTCGAGTTCATGCCCCCAATGGAGTTATAGCTCAGCGTGTTGCCTCCGGATCCGCCGAGGTAGATGCCATAGGTCATCGCCGCGCCTGTCCACGGGCTGCCGTCGAAATTGAAGCCGATATAATTGCCCTGCACGGTGTTGGCGCGGCCGGTGCCGTTGGCTTCGAAGTCGACGCCCGCGCTGCCCTGGTCGAACACGTTGCGGCTGCTCGGCGTCAGGCCGCCGATCAGCGCATGATTGGCGGTGCCTTCGATGCGAATGCCGGCGCCGTTCGCGGTCGATCCGGGCGCCGCGGAAAATCCGCTGCCGGTGACGATATTGCCGTTGCCCGCGGCCAGGCGCACGGCGGCAGTGGCGAAGCCTTCGAATTCGATGCCCTGCAGCGTCAGGCGGCCGGCGCCGCTTACCTTCATCGCATGATCGACCGAGGAATTCGCCGCGCGCACGATCACACAGATCTGGCCGTCGTAGCCCAGGTACTGCGTGTTCGCCTTTGAACCCGGTTCGCTGAAGCCGTTGACCGTTGTGTCGGCAGTGACGTCCGGCAGCGGCGAGGACAACGTGATCACCTGTGGACAGCCGCCGGCGATGTTGAAGTTGATCGTGGTCGCGTTCGCATTGGTATTCGCCGTATTGATCGCCGTGCGCAGCGTCGCATTCAGTGCGTCGTCGCCGTTGGACGTGACCGTCTGCGCGATCAGGTCGTTGACGATGGATTCGTACGCGCCGAGGTCGATATGGCTACCGATGACGCGCGTGCCGCCGTCGAGGTCCTGGCTGGCGTAGCCGCCGGGGACGACGTTCTCCGGCGCGCCGACGTTGATCGCCGGCGACGTATTGAGCAGCAGGAAGTCAGCGTTCAGCGGGTTCTCGAACTTGGGATCCGCGGTGAAGTTGCCGATCGACGAAAATGTTCCAACCGACTTGGCCGCACTGAAATCGGAGTAGGCGATCAGCGCCGTGCCGCCCGGATCGGCATTGCGCGTGTCCAGATCGCCCGACGTGTTGTTGTAAAGGATCGTGTTGTAGGCCAGCACCGAACCGCTGCACTGGAAGCATCCCATCTGCAGGCCGCGCGCGCCGTTGTAGCCGGAAGTCACATTCGTGATGACAGCAACCACGTTGTCGTCGAAACCGGTGACCTCGAGACCGGCGGCCGTGTCGCCGCCGTGAACGTTGTAGAACAGGCTGGATTCGACGCGGATGTTGGATTTTCCCGTCACCCTGAAACCGCCGTAGCTTTCCTGGGTCGAGGCGGCGCCGAACAGGTCGGTGCCGATCACGTAACGGACTACGATGCTGACTGCGGGATCGTTGGAGTCACCATCGAACTCGACGTTGCGGGCGAAACTGTGGAATGTGATTCCCTCGACCAGGATGCTGGCCGAACCGTAGACCTGGAACTCCGAGTCGTGCGTCGCCTGTTGGCCATCGAGCACGGTGTTCGTGGCAACGAGGCTGCGGCTCGCGCAGCCGGCCGTGTAGCCTCCGAGCAATTGCAGGTTCGCGTTGCCGCCGTAATAAGGCTGCGACCAGTAATCGAGGTTCGGATACAGATACGTGCCCTGCACCAGCTTGATCGTGTAGGTCTGGTCGCTGGCGGTCTGCCACGCATTGAGGGCATTGCGCAAATCAGTGGTCGTCGCCACGCAGACCGTCGTCGCGGAGGATTCACGCGCATACCCAGCCAATGCTGCCAGCACCAGAAGCCAAGAACCGATACCTCGCACCATGTTCCATCTCCGCCGTTTGAGCACGGATATGGAAACGACGGGGCGTTGCCGATGCGAACAGTGGCGGGCGGAACACCCGCTGCGCATCATTTGATTGGTCAGCGCCAGCCGCCCTCGCTGACAAAGGCCGCCCAATAAAAGGGGTGGTCGGATAGGCCTGCCTTGCGGCGGCGCGCGAGCTCGCCGCGCATCGCTTCGCCCATCGCGTCGGGAACATCGCGGCGCTCGACGAAACGTGCGCGGTACAGCGACTGCATCAGGTCGACCGTTGCCGCATCGTCCACCGGCCACAAGCTCATCACAACCGTGTGTGCGCCAGCCACGCGCAGGGCGCGGCGCATGCCGAACACGCCTTCGTTGCGGTCGATCGCGCCGAGACCGGAATCGCACGCCGAAAGCACGATCCAGTCGACCCCGGTCAGATCCAGTGTGGCCAGTTCGCCAGCGCTCAGCACGTCCACGGGTGCGGTTGCAGCATTCGCGCGAGTCGCGGTCAGCGCCAATCCCGAGAGCGCCATTTCAGAAGGCTGCTCCGCTGGGTTGCCGGCGCCGGCCAACGTGACCCCCCGCACGCCACCGGCGTCGGTGCAATCGTCGTCGAAGCTGAACCCGTGCGTGGCCAGATGCACCAGGTTCGCGCGCGCCAACGCGGGCATGACCATCGATTTGGTCGCCTGATCGCCGCTCAGAACGGTCACGCGAGCGCCGACGGCAGCCGACGCAAGCACGCGGTGCAGAACGTCCAGTTCGCGCGCGGCGTCCGGAATCGGCGCAAGCCGGGTTCGCGTCGAACGGCAGGACGCGCGCATCCCGGGCAACGCCAGATTCGCATTGCCCAGACTCGGCGCGCCGGCCAGCAGGGCCAGCGGATGCGCGTCTTGCGCTGGTGCCAGCAGCAGTTCGGACTCCTGGGTCAAGGTCTGCACGCCGGTCAGGGAGTCGACCAGAAATCCTTGCCGCTCCGGCAGCGCGGCGAAATTGATGCGGTAGAGCTCGCCCTCGGGTATCACGAACAGGCGCGCCGGATGGCGATCCGACACGACCGGGTCGAAGACAGCCCGACGCACCGCACGTCCGTCCGCGCGCAAGCGTTTGGAATCGGATTCCGGCGTGCGCAAATCCAGATACCAAGCGTGGATCTGTGCAGACAACGCCTTGATATTCCCCACCCGCACCAGCCGCGGCGATCCACGACGGCTAACTTCGAATGCATACCAGTCTTCGGGCAGCGGCTTGTCCCCCGCGGTCAGCAACCGCGCCGGATCCGGTGCCACGCCCTCGCTGTAGGCGATCAACAGACCGTCAACCGGCAATGCCTTGGCCAAGTCGGCAACCGTCGGCGCCTCGCCCGTAATCCCGCCGAGGCGTGTGCCATGCGGCCACAGCGCGCGCTCCGCCGCCTCGGCCTGCTGGCGCAGGCTCTCGATCTTGGCTGGATCGTTCGCCGTCGCAAGCCAGGCATCGCCGAGCGACCGGTTGATCTTGCGCCAGCGTTCCAGCGCCGCCGCGGTCGCCGGATCGCGGCGCGCACGCGCCGCTGCCAGGCGCTGCGTCTGCGCGCGCGCGACCAATCCGCGTTCCACCATCGACAATTGCCAGGCGGTGGCCACGCTCGCCCCGTCGCCGAGCCGCGCCGCCAGGGTCACGGCCAACGCCGTCGCGGGCGTTTGCAGCTCGCGAAAGGCCATGCTCTGGCGCTCGGCGAAATCGCTCGCGAAGGTCGCCATGACCGCCTGCTGATGCCGCGCCGTCTCCACGGCGAGGTCGAACGCGCCGCGCTCGTCGTGCTCGCCCCACCGCGCCAGGGCGAGACCAAACCGCAACGGCCCGAGCGTCGGATGGTTCTTGGCGAGCTTGAGGCCGCGCAATTTCAGCGCGCGCCGATAAGTTTGCTCTGCTTCGGCGTAATCGTGCAGCGCCAGGCAGGCCGAACCGAGTCCTTCCAGCGCGTATGCCAGTCCCGGACTCTCGGGCCCATCGGCGCGTTCGCGCAAGGCCAGCGCCTTGAGGAAGTCGGCTTTCGCGGTCGCATAGCGCTGCAAGCGGAACTCGGTATTGCCGATGTTCGAAGTGATCACCGCACGCACATGGGCGGATTCCGGTCCATCGCCGAACAGCTCCAGAGCGCGGTGATAGCTGGCCAGCGCCTCGTCCTCGGCGCCCATCTCCTGCAGCAGGTTCGCATAGTTCGCGTGCAGGATTCCGCGCTCGCGCGCCGGGGCATCGGGCGCTCGCGCGAAAGCAGCCAGGGCTTTCGCGTAGTGCGTGCGCGCAGAGGGATAGTCGCCGATTTCCTGCAAACCCGAGCCGAGCATGGCCTCGGCCTTGCCGGTTTCCAGACTCGCCTCGCCGTAGCGGCGCCGCATCGCCTCCAGTATGGACTCGCGCACCTGCAGGACCTCGCGGCTGCGTCCGAGCGAGGACAACAGGCCGGCGCGCGAGTTGTCGATGCGCACGCGCGCGGCGCTGTCAGCGCCGAACACGCGCAGGGCGCGTTGCGAGGCATGGTCGAGCAATGCCAGGGCCTGCGTTTCGTCGCCGCCGTTCTGCTCGTCCTTTGCCAGCAGATGGGCCAACTGAATCAGGCGCCAGCAAGCCTTGAATCCGGATTGATGCCGCCAGAACTGCAGCGCCGGCTCGGCCTGCTGCCGGGCCTGGTCAAAACGGCCGGTCGCATCAGCGAGCGCGGTCGCTGCTGCCGTGCGCAACTCGGCCTGTTCGGATGCCGGCGCTTGCGCCAGCACGGTTTCGATCCGGCTTGTGACCACCGTTACCGTCGCCGCGTCGCGGTTGGCCCTCGCCCGGGCGAGTTCGAGGCGATCGGACAATCCTCGGCGGTCCGGGTGAAGCAGGACGAAGGCCGCGATCTTGTCCTGCAGGTCCGCCGCTGCTTGCGGGTCGAGTTTGCTTTGCTGTCCCAGCACATCCAGACGCGCCTGCAACGCATCGCCGTAAAACGGCGCATCGGCGGCCAGAGTCTGCAGCAATTGCGCACTGTCCTGCAGTGCCAGCGCCAGGTCGCCGCGACCCAAATCGCGATAGACACCGTCAACCGTCGCGCTCCTATCGGCTTGCTGCGCGAAAGCAATGCTTGCCGCGCACAAAACCGCAGCCGCCGTCAGACGACAGATCGCGCGCGCAAATGACATACGGCCGGCCCGAACCTGCGAGTGGATTCCCACGTAGATTCTAGCGCGTTCGCGACCTGCCGCGTCGCCCCGCCGCAGGGGCCGCTCAGGTACCTTGATGCGGCAAGCTGAAACGCCAGTGGCGGACATGCCCCGTGGATTCGGCCGCTTGCACATCGCGCAGAACTGCGCGCAATTCGGGATTGTCGATATCGTGCTCGAGCGGCGACGCAACCACTTGGAGCGCGCCGCGGGTCGCGCTCTGGTCGGACTGGCGTGCATGGTTCCAACCGCGGATCCGGTCCTTGATCGCGATCTGCGGCGTATCGGCGGCGAGCACCACGAAAACATCGCGCTTCGCCGCGCGCGAAACCTGCCAGCTGAGCTGGTTTCCGTCCGCGATCCCCGGAAGTCGATGAGTCAAATCGGCTGTCAGCGGGTTGTCCAGTTTCAGGCCCGTCAGCGGGAACAGCACGGCGACTTCGCCGGATCCATCGTCGTCGAACACATACACGTAGGACGGGCGGTTGCTGCGAAATTCCAGCACGAGCCGATCACCCAGCGAAATGGCGCTGCCGTCGGGCAGCGCCTGACTGCCTTGTGCGTCAAGGCGCTGGAGACTTGTCTGCGCGCGCCAACCGGCCGTGCCTGCCGGGCGCTGCGCCAGCCACAGCCAGGCTGCGCCGCCGGCGGCCAGCGCCAAGGCCGCGGTCAGCGCGATCGGGCGCCACGGTACGGATCGCTGCGGCGCCGGCGCCAGCGCCTGGGCGAAGGCCATGGCATGCGCGAAACGCCGGGAAGGATCCGGATCGAGCGCGCGTTCTATCGCCGCGAGCAAACGCGTATGCGCGCGCAACCGCTCGTCATCGCGGCGTGCGGAACCCCGCTGCGCCGCATCCGGATACGCGCCCGTCAAAAGGCGAAACAGCACGGCGCCGACCGAATAGATATCGCTTGCAACCGAGGGTTCGCCGCCTTGCAACACTTCCGGCGCCAGATATTTCATCGAACCGGAAACGGTCAACGTCGGCTCGGCGTCGAGTTCGCGGGCGATTCCGAAATCCATGAGCACGATGCGGCCAGACACCTCGCGCATGATGTTTTCCGGCTTGATGTCGCCGTGCAGCAGCCCGTGGCGGTGGACCGCGGCCAGCGTTCGGCACAGATCCAGGCCGATCTCCCGCACTTCCTCCGGCGGAAAGCGCCCATCGCGCGCGAGCAACTCGGCCAGGTTCGTGCCGCGCACCAGCTCCATCCACAAACCGGCACGTCCGTCTTCGACCGCCGCGCCGTACACGCTGACGATGTTCGCATGCCGCACCCGCGCCAGACGCCGCGCTTCGGCAAGGAATTCATGGCCGAGCGTGTCGGAATCCAGACGGCGCAGCTTGAGTGCCACCTGCATGTCCAGCATCGGATCGTAGGCGCGCCAGACCTCGCCCTGGGCGCCTTCGCCGAGCCGTTCGAGGACCCGCAACGGACCGAAGGTGAACCGGCACGCACCGGGAGCCGCGGACTGCCCGGCCATCTGCATGTGGCGAAAACCCTGCGCGATCTGCTCCAGTTCGCGCAAGCCCAGCGCTGCCGGATCGCCCGCCAAGGCCGGATCCATCTGGCTCGCCCAGTCCACCGACTGGTCGTCCGCGATGCGTGCGGCCAGCGCCTGCAAATTTTCGTCGCGGTCGTTCTTGTTGGCCATGTCAGTCTCGATGGGTCGCCGGCTTCTTCACATGGGTTAAAACGACAACTGGCGACTCAGCGAACATCGTTCGGCGGCGGCTCGCCGCCGAGCAGACCCGAAAGTTGCACGATCGCGCGAGAGACCATGATGCGTGCGGCGTCGGCACTTCCGCCCACCTCGGCCGCGATTTCCGGATAGCTCATGCCGAACTCCACGCGCATCACGAT
>DATIVQ010000107.1:0-2595 GCA_035465735.1 Rudaea sp. | reverse complement strand
CCGCCTGGCAAGCCGTCGCCGGCGCGCCGTCGATCCTGGAGGCATGGGTGCCGTTCGACCGCGAGGTGTCCGTCATCGCGGTGCGCGGCAGCGATGGCGCATTTTCCACTTATCCACTCGCGCAGAATTGGCACGCCGACGGCATCCTCGCGGCCAGTCTGGCGCCGGCTCCCGATTCCGCAACGCTGGCCGATGCCGCGGCCCACCACGCGCGCGCGATCGCCGAACATCTGGATTACGTGGGCGTGTTCGCGCTGGAGCTGTTCGTCAAGGACGGCCGCCTGCTCGGCAACGAGATGGCTCCGCGCGTGCACAATTCCGGGCACTGGACGATCGAGGGCACGGCGTGCAGCCAGTTCGAGAACCATGTGCGCGCCGTGCTCGGCCTGCCGCTCGGCGGCACGCAGGCGCTGGGCATAAGCGTGATGCTGAATTTCATCGGCGAACTGCCCGACGCGCGCGCCGTGCTCGCCGAGCCGCGCGCGCACTGGCACGACTACGGCAAGGCGCCGCGCGCCGGCCGCAAGGTCGGCCACGCAACGTTGTGCGCGGATACGGTGGAAGAACTGCACGAACGCCTGGCGCGCGTGGTGCGCGCGCTTGGCCGCGAAGCACAGGCCGCACCGGTGCTCGCGGCGCTTGAAAAAATCAGCGGTTAAATCTTGCCGAGCTGATGCAGCAGCGCCGCGGCAATCGCGGCAAGCACGATCAGGGTCACGACAACCCACAATCCCTTGCTGGATTTGACCGGCGCAACGGCCGCCACCGATTCCGGCGGACGTTGCGTGGCGGATGCGGCTTCGGCGGCCGGCGACATGAGCAGGAAACGCACCGTGTCCAGGCGCAGCTCGTCGCCGTGTTTCATCAGCACCGAACCGTGCACGCGCTGGTTGTTGACGAAGGTGCCGTTTGCCGACCCCATGTCCTCGACCGTCACGCCATCGGGTACAACCTGAAGCTTGGCGTGATGGCGCGAGATTTCGTCGCTGGGAATGCTGATGTCGCACTCGGCGCTGCGTCCCAGGGTGAGCGCGCCGATCACACCGAAGGTCTTGCCGAAGGTGGGACCCGACACGCCACGCATGACGAATTTCGGCAATGCCATGCGTACGCGAGTGCGGCCGTCGTCATCGCCGGTCGCGACCGCCTGCCGCGGCAATGGTGCGGGAGTTTTTTCCATCGCCACCACGCGCGATCCGACGCGCGCAAACAGCAGCAGGTCGCCCGGCTTGATCGCGGTCTCGGCGGCGATCTGCTTGCCGTTGAGCACGGTCACGGCATTGCCCAGCGGTTGCACAAATGTCTGACCTTCGCGTTCAAAAAGCTTGCAATGCTTTGGTGCGATGCCCGGCGCGGCCAGCATCACGGCGCAATCGGCGCCGGCGCCGACCAGGACTTCGCCCTGGCGGATTTCAATCGCGTCATGCTCTCCGTTGGGAAACAGCAACTTCATCCGGCGGACCTCGTTGGGGGTGGCGAACGCGCGCCAGTATAAACGCGATTCCGGTTTTATTTGTCGACGTCGCGCACAACGCGGAAACCCACACTGTTCAGCGCCACGTCGCCGGAATAGGTGTCGCTGAAGGTGGGCGATTCCTTGCCCGCCTGCGACAGCCAGCCGCGGCCCTTGACCATGAACGAGCGGCACGCGCTGCCGGCTTGCGCGGGCGCGCCGCCGCTGCACGCGGCAACCCATTCGCGCACATTGCCGTCGATGTCGTAAACGCCGTCGGTGGGCGGGAACTTTCCGACCGGCGAGGTGGCCGCAAAGCCGTCATCGCAGTCGCTACCGTCGCGGCTGTCATACTTGCGCTTGTACGCCGCGTCGGCCAGGTTCGCCCTGCAATCGCCGTGAGAGGCTTGGCGTGCGACGCGGTCGAATTCGGCCGGACTTGCGAGCCGGTAATGCTTGCCGGTCTGCTTGGCCAGCCACTGCGCATAAGCGGCGGCCTCCTGCCAGGCCACGCACACGACCGGATGGCTGTCGTCCTGGTCGATGCCGGGATTCTGCCAGCCGCGCTCCTTCGACGAGCGGAAGATCGACTCGCGGTCGCGGCACGAGGGCGTCTTGCCTGCGAATTCGGCGCGCCCGGCCGCCGTCCAGAAACGACGGAACTCGCCACGCGTGACGGCGTGCCGCGCCATCGCCAGATGCGCGTCGAGCAGGACCATCTCCGGACCCTGACTGCCATCGGCGAGCTTGTCGTGGAAGCCGAATCCGGCCTCGCCGATGCCGGCCGCGAACTTCAGCCCCGCGCGTGCGTCGGCATTGTCCGGAGCCAGTTGCAGGGCCTTTTCGTACGCCGCGGTTGCGGCAGCCTTGTCCCACGCGGCCGCCGCGGCCTTGCCCTTGGCCAGGTACGGAGCTGCGGCATCATGGCGTGCGCTGGCGATGGCCTTGCCGACGTCGGTATCGTCCGGCACGTTCTTGATGACATCCGCGGCGCGCTGCAGGTACTGGCCGAACTGCGCGGCATCACCGCCGGCGAGGTTCTTCTGCGCGAACGCGATGTACTTCTTCGCGATGTCGGCGATGCCCTGTTTCGCGGCCTTGTTGCGCGGGTCCAGACGCAGCGCGAAGCGGAAGCGGTCGAG
>DATIVQ010000106.1:0-3086 GCA_035465735.1 Rudaea sp. | reverse complement strand
CGCGCGAACGCGGCGAATTCGGGCAGGCGGCGCGCATCGCGCCCTTGCGGACCCCAGAAGTCCATGAAGAATCCCGCGTCGTCGCTGGTCGGTCCCTGCGCGGCGATCGCCAACGCACGCGCCGGTTGTCCGAGATTCATCAGGCCAAATGGAACGATCATCGGAATGCTGGCGGGTTTGTCGGCAAGGCACGCATCCAGCACAGCTGCGGCCTTATCGCGCGCCTCCGCGCCTCCGCCGACCACGCCGTCGAGATAGACGGGCACGTCTACGGCCGGATTCCTCGGGCAATTCACAGAGCCGGCCGTTGCGACGATGACGGGCAGGCTCAGCTTCCGCGCCAGCGCGAAGTCGCCGCGCGCGCGCGCCACGGCGCTTCGTCCGAAGACGGCGAAGGAAAGCCCCAATGCGTCGGCCTTTTCAAACAGCTTTTCGGCGGCATCGATGTTGCCGGCGTTTAGATACTGGCGGCCGCGCCAGTACAACGCATTCGGCAGCAGCGGATCGATCGCCAGCGCGCGGTCGAGGTGGGCGATGCCTTCGCGGGTGTAACCGGTATCGATCAGATTCTGCCCCGCGTACAAGTGCACCGATGCGTCGTTCGGCGCGAGCGCGAGTGCCCGGTCAAGCGCAACCCGCGCGTCGATGAAGCGGCGCAGACTGCGCGCCAGCATACCCAGCGCGACCTGCGCATCGACGTCCTTGGGGTCGAGCGCCAAGGCCGCCCGAGCGTTTGGTTCGACTTCCGACAAGGACGCGCCGTAGCGGGCCTGTCCGAGCACATCGATCATCGCCAGCAGCGAATGTGCACGGGCAAAATTCGGATCGAGCCCGATTGCCTGGCGCAACCAGCCCATCGCCTCGCCCATCAGCGCGTAGTCGCGCCGGTTGAACGCGTCGATCGCATGCAAATACAAGTTGTACGCTTCGGAATTCGTGGTTCCGGCATTCACCAGCCGCGTTTTCTGGCCGCCCGCCAGCACGACTTGCATTTGATCCGTGATCGCGCGGGCGATGCTTTCCTGCAACTTGAACACGTCGGACAAGTCGCCATCATAAGCATGCGACCATAGATGCGTGTCGTCGGCGACACGGATCAATTGCGCGGTAATGCGCACCTCGTTGCCCTGCTTGCGTACCGAGCCTTCGAGGATGTTGGCGACCCCCAGTGCCATGCCGATCGTGCGCAAGTCCTCGTTGCGACCCTTGTAATAGAACGACGAGGTACGCCCGGCAACTTTCAGATCGTCGACCTGCGCCAGCGCATTGAGGATTTCCTCGGACATACCGTCGGAGAAATAGCCCTGGTCGTGGTTCGGCGATAGGTCGGTGAAGGCCAGCACCGCAATCGACTTGGCCGGCGCCACGCGTGCGATCGCCTGCCCTGAAGCGGCCGGTTCCCGCGTGCCATGCGTCATGCGCCAAATCAATCCGCCGCCGACAGCCAGCAACAAAGCCAGTATCACCAGCTCCGTGCCGGTGATGTTCTGCGCACCCTTCTCGCCGTGATACCAGGCGAGCACAAGCGTGACGAAAAATCCGAGCACGAGTACGAGGATCAACACGCGCTCGAGCAGATCCGGCCAGCCGAAGCGTTGCGCGACCACGTCGATCGCCTGAATCAGCGTGAACGCCGCGGCTATATAAGCCAGCGCCCACTGCACCAGCTTGCGTTGTTTCAGGCGGGCGAGGAAATCGGTCATCGCGTCATTGGGTTTGATGCGCGCGCGCCTCGGCCAACGCCGGCAGGTCGGCATCCGCGCCATGCCAGTTGGCGAGCAATTTGCGATACGTCGCGGCGGCCGCCTTGGCATCGTGCGCGGCGGTTTGCGCGCGCGCCAGCCCGAGCAAGGTCAAGCTGCGATTCGGGGCCGTCTTTAGCGCGGTCTCGAATTCGGCAACCGCCTGCGCGGGCTTGCCCAATTGCAGCAGCTGCTCGCCGAGCAGCTCGTGCGGCGGCTTGAGCGGCACCGGTGGCCCGAAATCGAAGGCCATCGAATCGTAGCGCTTCGCCGCCTCGCGAATTGGCGCGAGCCCTTCCTCGACGTGCTTCCGGCCGATCAGCACGATGCCGCGCAAGGCATCGTCCATGATTGCCAGGTACCCAGGCAACTGCGGGTCGGATTCCGAAACGGTCGTCTTCTCGCGCAGCGCATGCAGGTCCGCCGACGAGCGCTGCGCCTGGGCCAGGTCGCCGCGTTCGACTGCCGCATAGCCGACGGCGAAATCGTTCCACGCTGCCTGTGGACCGAGATCGGCGACATCCACGGCGAGCGTCGCCGCGGCGCCGTTCCAGTCGCGCGACTCGATCAGCGCCGTGCCGCGCATCGTCACCAGCGAGCCACGCAGATGTTTGCTCACCTGCTCGGGCGAGGCATGTTCGGCGTGCAGCGTCTGTGCGTTTTGTCTTGCCCATGCGATTGCCGGTGGCAGGGTTTTCGCGCAAGCCGCCAGCGTGCGTTGCGCGTCGCGATAACGGCCTTGCTGGAAATAGCCGTATTCCAGCCACTCGTCGTAATGCCCACATTCGACCTCAGGTTTCCCCGCCGCGCGTGCCTGCGCGTTCACGACTCTCATCGCATTGATGCTCGCCGTCACCACGTCGTCCCACATCCCAAGCGCCATGAAGATGTGCGCGGTCATGTGCTGGGCATGGCCGGCGTCCGGGGCGATTTTCGACAAGGCGCGCGCCGCTTCCAGCGCACCGTTGGCATGCGTGGGATCGTCCATGCCGTGGATCCAGTAATGCGCCGCGCCCGGGTTCCGTGGATTGGCACGGAAGCTGCGCTGCGCGATTTGCGCCGCTTGCAGGTAATCGGTCTCGTTGCGAACGCCTTCATTGCGCCCCATCAGCGCGAGCGCGTAGAACAGCTGCGCGTCGTTGTCGTGCGGATACGCCTCCGCCAGTTTCTGCATCGCATCGCAGTACCGTGCGTCGCGCTCCTTCTTCGTGCCCTGCCCGGAATACAGGATCTCCACCGCGGCAAGGTAGGCCTTCTCGCGCGCGGTCGGCGCCTTGGCCGAACGCGCGGCGGGCGTTGCGCCGAGCCTGGCCAGCGCCGCGCGGCCGGCGCCGGCATCGAGCT
>DATIVQ010000105.1:0-3720 GCA_035465735.1 Rudaea sp. | reverse complement strand
GCGCTATCCGGTCGTGCTGCACGGCGTGTCGCTGTCGATCGGCAGCCAGGATGCTCTGGATCGCGACTATCTGTCGGCGCTGAAGAATCTCGCCGATGCGATCGAGCCGGCGTGGATGTCCGATCACCTGTGCTGGACCGGCGCGCACGGCCGCAACCTGCACGATTTGCTGCCCTTGCCCTATACCGAAGAGAGCGTCGCGCACGTGAGCGCGCGTGTGCGCGAGGCGCAGGATTTCCTCGGTCGCCGCATTCTGCTGGAAAACGTTTCCAGCTATATCGAGTTCAAGGCATCGACGATGCCCGAGTGGGAATTCCTTGCCGCCATCGTTGAGCGCGCCGACTGCCTGATCCTGCTCGACGTCAACAATATTCACGTCAGTTCGCGAAATCACGGTTTCGATGCGCGCGAATACCTGGCCGGCATTCCGCCGCGCCGGGTGCAGCAGTTCCATCTGGCCGGGCACACGTTCCAGAACAATCTCATCATCGACACCCACAACCAGCCCGTGCCCGATCCGGTGTGGGATTTGTACGCGGATGCGGTGCGCCGCTTCGGCCCGGTATCGACGATGATCGAGCGCGACGACAACATTCCACCGCTGGCGGACCTCGTCGCCGAACTCGACCATGCCCGCGCCATCGCCGAGCCGATCGTGCGGGCTGCGGCGTGAATGCTCTGACGCGGCTGCAAGATGACTTCCAGCGTCGCATCCTCGGCGGCGACGCGGCTATCCTCGATGCCGTCGTCGGCAACGCGACGGCGGATGCGGACGAGCGCGTCGGTATCTATGTGCATGCTTATTCCTCGCGCCTGGTCGAGGCGCTGGAAAACGAATTCCTCACCCTGCGTTTTGCTGCCGGTGATGAAGCCGCTGCGGCAATGTTCCGGGA
This sequence comes from Rudaea sp., assembly GCA_035465735.1. GTDB lineage: Bacteria > Pseudomonadota > Gammaproteobacteria > Xanthomonadales > Rhodanobacteraceae > Rudaea. The sequence goes on along the minus strand of DATIVQ010000105.1, from coordinate 2,827 downwards.
TTACGTGACTGCGACGTCATCGACGCATCGCAACGTGCGCTGGTATGGGAAGGACTTGGCGCAATTCCTGCGCAGCGCTCCGCCATGGAAGGACACGCCCGCATTCGCCGAACTGGCCGAGCTCGACTGGGCGATCGGCCTGTCGTTCGACGCGAAGGATGAGATCGGCATTGCCGAGGCGGACATCGCGGTCATACCGTTCGAGCGTTGGGGCGAGATGACCCTGCGCCTGCCGCGGCATGTGCGGCTCAACACTTCGGCGTGGAATGTCTGGCAGGTGCGCCAGGCGCGCGACCGCGCGCAGCCATGCCCAAAACTGCGGCGCCTGGAATCGCCGCAACAGTGGATTGTTTCGCGGCAAAATCTGGAAGTGCATTACCGCCAACTTGAAGTTGACGAGGCCGCTGCGCTGGAAGCCGTCGCCGCAGGCCTGCCGTTCGAACGCCTGTGCGAGGCCCTTTGCGATTGGCATCTCCAGGAAGAAGTCGCGCTGCGCGCCGCTGGCCTGCTCAAGGCCTGGATCAGCAATGGCTGGATCGCGGGTGTGGAATTGCCTGACTGATTGACAGCGCCGCCCGCAACGTCAGAATCGCTGCATGGCGACAAAGCAATCGGATGTCCTTGTCATCGGCGGCGGCCTCGCCGGCATCGTGACTGCCCTGGAATGCCTTCGTGCAGGTCAGCACGTGATCTTGGTTGACCGTGACACGCCCGAACGCTTCGGCGGATTGGCGCTGTGGGCGTTCGGCGGCATGGCCCTCATTGGCACGCCGCTGCAGGCGCGCATGAAGATACCCGACACGCCCGAAGTTGCGCTGCGCGACTGGATCCGCTTCGGCGAACTCAATCCGAACGACACGTATCCCATGCAATGGGCGCGTTGCTACGTCGAACATTCGCGCGCGCAAGTGCACGACTGGCTGCTTGGCGAAGGCGTGCGCTTCATGCCCGCGGTGAACTGGGTGGAGCGCGGCATGCACGGCGATGGCAACAGCCTGCCGCGCTACCACATCGTCTGGGGCACCTCGCGCGAGCTGACGCGGCGCATGATCGCCGCGTTGCGTGAGAGTGCTAGCGGCCGGCTGACGCTGCTCCATCGCCATCGCGCCACCCAACTCGATTACGGCGCCGGCAGGATCGACGGAGCCGTCGCGGTCGACGAGGATTCCGGCGCCGAAACGCGCGTGCAGGCAGGTGTCGTCGTGTTAGCCATGGGCGGCATCAACGGCAGCCACGAACAGGTGCGCGCGAACTGGCCCAGGGACAGGCCCATGCCCGCGACGATGCTCAACGGCGCGCATCCATTCGCCGACGGCAAGCTGCATCATCTGGCCGCCGGGCTAGGCGCGCGCATCACGCATGCCGGCGAGATGTGGAATTACGCCGCCGGTTTCCCGCATCCATATCCGCATTTCGAAGGCCACGGACTGTCGACGATTCCGTGCAAGTCGGCGCTGTGGCTGAATCATCGCGGCGAACGCATCGGCCCCGAGCCGCTGGTCACCGGTTTCGACACGCACTGGCTGTGCCGGCGCGTGGCCGAGCAGGAAAAACCCTGGACCTGGCATCTGCTCAACTGGCGCATCGCGATCAAGGAGTTCGCGATCTCCGGCGCCGAGCACAACCAGCGTATCCGCGACAGGCAATTCCCGCTGTTCCTCAAGGAGACCCTGTTCGGCAACCATCGCCTCGTGCGCCAGATGCAGCGCGAGAGCCCGCACTTTCTCGTTGACGACACGCTGGCTGGGCTTGCCGGAGAAATGAATGCGCTGACCGCCTCGCACGATATCGACCCGACCGTATTACAGGCCACCGTCGACGCCTTCGATGGAAATTTCGCCAACGGCAACAAGTTGGAGAACGACGACCAGATCCGCCGCATCCTGCATGCGCGGCAGTGGGGGCCGGACCGCCTGCGCACCTGCAAGCCCGCGCCGTTGCAGATGCGCGGCGCCGGGCCGTTCATCGCCATCCGCATGCAGCTCATCACGCGCAAAAGCCTGGGCGGATTGCGCACCGATCTGCACAGTCGCGTGCTCGATGTCCACGACCAGCCGATTCCCGGCCTGTATTGCGTGGGCGAGGCGGCCGGGTTCGGCGGTGGCGGCGCCAGCGGCAAGCGTTCGCTCGAAGGTACCTTCCTGCCCGGTTGTATCCTTACCGCACGCGCCGCGGCGCGTTCGATCACGGGCAAGGAGCAATTTTGGTGAGCCTTTCGTATCCCGCCACCGCACTGGATTACCGCCGTCTCGCGCAACGCCGCCTGCCGCGCTTCCTGTTCGACTACATCGACGGTGCTGCCGGCGACGAAATCACCTTGGCAGCCAATGTCGCGGATCTTGCCGCGATCCGCCTGCGCCAGCGCGTGCTGGTCAACGTGGAAAATGTGGACACGCGCGCCACGCTCGCCGGCGAGGATTGCGAGATGCCGCTCGCGCTCGCCCCGGTGGGCATGGCGGGCATGATGGCGCGGCGCGGCGAGGTGCAGGCGGTGCGTGCGGCGAATGCCGCGGGCGTGCCGTTCACGCTGTCCACGGTCGGCATCTGCCCGCTCGACGAAGTGCGTGCCGCGAGCGGCGCGCCGTTCTGGTTCCAGCTCTACATGATCCGAGACCGCGGCGTCATCCTCGCCCTGCTCGAAAAGGCCTGGGCCGCCGGATGCCGCACGCTCGTGTTCACCGTGGATCTGCCCATTCCCGGCATGCGCCATCGCGATACGCGCAACGGCGTGTCGGTGCGTGGCGCGCGCGCGACCTTGCTCAAGGCGCGGCAGGTGCTGTTGCGTCCGGGCTGGATGTGGGACGTGGCCCTGCGCGGCAAGCCGTTG
>DATIVQ010000104.1:0-3644 GCA_035465735.1 Rudaea sp. | reverse complement strand
GGACGAATTGTTTCCGGGCATGCACGTCAAGGGCGCCTACCCGTTCCGCGTCACCCGCAACAGCGAGCTGTTCGTCGACGAGGAAGAAGTCGAGGACCTGGCCCATGCGCTGCGCGACGAATTGCGCGAACGCGGCTTCGCACGCGCGGTGCGCCTCGAGATCTCGGAGAGCTGCCCGAAGAGCATCGCCGAATTCCTGATGCGCAATTTCGAACTGGACGAGACCCAGGTCTACCGCTGCAACGGGCCGGTCAACATCCACCGCGTCGCCGCAGTCTACGACCAGATCGACCGCCCCGACCTGAAGTTCCCGCGTTTCACGCCGCGCCCGGCGGAGGCGCTCGCGGCCGAGCGCAACCTGTTCGAGGCGATCGCCGAACGCGACATACTGCTGCACCATCCGTACCAGTCCTTTGGCGCCGTGCTCGAATTGATGCGCCAGGCCAGCGTCGATCCGCGCGTGCTCGCGATCAAGCAGACCCTGTACCGCACCGGCGCCGATTCGCCGATGGTAGGGCTGCTCGTCGATGCGGCGCGCGCGGGCAAGGATGTCACCGTGGTGATCGAGCTGCGCGCGCGTTTCGACGAGGAACAGAACATCGCCCTGGCCAACCGCCTGCAGGAAGCCGGCGTGCAGGTCGTGTACGGCGTCGTCGGCTACAAGACCCACGCCAAGATGCTGCTGATCGTGCGCCGCGAGCACGGCGCGCTGCGCCGCTACGCGCACCTGTCCACCGGCAACTACCACCACATGACGTCGCGCCTGTACACCGACTTCGGCCTGATGACGGCCGATCCGGCGATCGGCAGCGACGTGCACGACTTGTTCCAGCAGATTTCCGGCCTCGGCCCCGCGATCCGGCTCAAGCGCCTGCTGCAATCGCCGTTCACCCTGCACAAGCGCGTGCTGGAGATGATCGAGCGCGAAATGGAGCATGCGCGCGCCGGCCGGCCGGCGCGCATCGTCGTCAAGGTCAACGCGCTCAACGAAGCACGCGTCGTGGAATTGTTGTACAAGGCCTCGCAAGCCGGCGTGCGCATCGACCTCATCGTGCGCGGCGCGTGCACGCTGCGCCCGGGCGTGAAGGGACTATCGGAAAATATCCGCGTGCGCTCCATCGTCGGACGCTTTCTCGAACACAGCCGCGTGTACTGGTTCGCCAACGACGGCGCCGCCGAGATCTACTGCTCCAGCGCGGACTGGATGGAACGCAACCTGTTGCGCCGCATCGAGGTGTGTTTCCCGATACTCGACCCGGAACTCGCCCAGCGCGTCTACGACGAGGCGCTGGAAAATTACCTGGCCGACAATACCCACGCCTGGCTTCTGCACGCGGACGGCCGCTACGAACGCGCCACGCTGGGCGCCGACATGCCGCATTCGGCGCAGGCGGCGCTGCTGGCCAAATTGTGCCCATGAACGCCGACCTGCAGCGCATTCCTGAAGCGTCGTCGCCGAATATCCGCGAGGGCGAATTGCTCGCCGCCGCGGACATCGGCTCGAACAGTTTCCACCTCATCGTCGCGCGCTACGAACACGGCGAACCGCGCGTGATCGACCGCCTGCGCGAAAATGTCCGCCTCGCAGCCGGGGTTCGCTCCGACGGCAGCCTCGATGACATCCACCGCGACAAGGCGCTGGCATGCCTGGCGCGTTTCGGCCAGCGCCTGCGCGGGCTACCGCCGCAACGCGTGCGCGCGGTGGCGACCAATGCGGTGCGCCAACTCAAGGCGCCGGAATCGTTCATTGCGCCGGCGGAAGCCGCGCTCGGCCATCCCATCGAAGTGGTGTCCGGACGCGAGGAAGCGCGCCTGATCTATCTCGGCGTCGCCCACGGCATCCCGGACGCGCCGGGGCGGCGGCTGGTCGTCGACATCGGCGGCGGCAGCACCGAGTTCATCATCGGCGAGGGCCTTGAACCGCTGAAGAAGGAAAGCCTGCAAGTCGGCTGCATCGCCAGCACCCTGCGCTTTTTCGCCGACGGCAAGCTCACGCCCAGGCGCTGGCAACAGGCGCAGACGGAAATCGCCGTGGAATTGCAGCAGTTCGCCGCCGACTACCGCGCTTTCGGCTGGAACGAGGCGATCGGCTCGTCCGGCACCGTACGCGCGATCGACGCGGTGCTGCGCGATGCCGGCTGGAGCGACGCGGGCATCACGCGCGCCGCGCTCGAACGCCTGCGCGACACCGTGATCGCTTGTGGAAATGTGGACAATATCGCATTGCCCGGATTGAGCGAGGATCGCGCCGGCATATTCGCCGGCGGCGTGGCCATCCTCGAGGCGGCGTTCGCCGCGCTGGGCATCGAACGCCTGCGCGTGGCGGAGACTTCGATGCGCGAGGGCCTGCTCTACGACATGATCGGGCGCGCCGAGCACCGCGATCCGCGCCGCGCGAGCATCGACGCATTGGCGCAGCGCTATGCGGTCGACCACATCCACGCCGCGCGTGTGGAAGCCGTGGCGCTGGCCTTGTTCGACCAGGTCGCCGCGCCATGGCAACTCGGCCCGACCGAGCGCGACTGGCTCGGCTGGGCGGCACGCATCCACGAGATCGGCCTGGCCATCGCCCACAGCCAGTACCACAAGCACGGGGCGTACATCGTCGGGCATTCGGACCTGGCCGGATTCGCGCGCCACGAGCAGCAGGTGCTTGCCGTACTGCTGCGTTGCCAGCGGCGCAAACCCGATGCGGCCGCGGTGCGCGCCTTGCCCGAACGCCTGCGCCAGCCCGCGCTGCGCATCGTCGCGCTGCTGCGCCTGGCGGTTCTGTTGCAGCGCTCGCGCGAACCGGCCTCGCCGCCGCCGGCCGCACTGCATGCCGATGGGTCGAACTTGCAGTTGTCCCTGCCCCGCGCCTGGCTGGACGCGCATCCGCTCACGCGCACGGATCTCGAAAAGGAACGCGGCTATCTCAAGGCGCTGGACATCAAGCTGCACGTGGATTCCGACTAACGCGAATATCGCGCACTTCCCCGCCAATCTGCGTATCATGCGTTTTTCGTTTTCCCGTCCATGGAGTCAGCCATGTTCAAAAGCCTGATCTGCACGCTCGCCCTGCTCGTTCCAGCTGCCGCGTTCGCCGCGGCGCCCGCCGCCAAGCCGGCGGCGAAGACCGCCGAACCGGCCAAGGCCGCGGCCCCAGCCCCAGCCCCGACACCGGCCCCGGCGGCGAATCCCAAGGTGCTGCTGCACACCAGCATGGGCGACATCACGCTGGAGCTATATCCGGACAAGGCGCCGAAGTCCGTCGACAATTTCTTGCAGTACGTCAAGGAAGGCTTCTACGACGGCACCATCTTCCACCGCGTCATCAACAATTTCATGATCCAGGGCGGCGGCTGGACCAAGGATCTGGTTCGCAAGCGCCCGCATGCGCCAATCCGCAACGAGGCCAACAACGGCCTGTCCAACCTGCGCGGCACGGTGGCGATGGCGCGCACTGCCGACCCGAATTCGGCCGCGGCCGAGTTCTTCATCAACGTCGTCGACGACAAGCGCCTGGACTACATCGCCGACGCGAACGGCCCGGTGTCGTGGGGCTATGCCGTGTTCGGCAAGGTCATCGCCGGCATGGACGTGGTCGACAAGATCAAGGCCGTGGAAACCGGCCCGCAGGGTCCGTTCGTCAGCGACGTGCCGAA
>DATIVQ010000103.1:0-9142 GCA_035465735.1 Rudaea sp. | reverse complement strand
CACCGTGGCGCGCTTCACCGACGAGCGCGTGCTGCCGGTCATCGGCGAGTGTTTCGACAAGGGGCGTTTCCCGACGGAATTGATCCCGGAAATGGCTGAACTCGGCCTGCTCGGCGCGACCCTGCCGCACGAATACGGTTGCGCTGGCATGAATGGCGTGAGCTATGGCCTGATCTGCCAGGAACTCGAACGCGGCGACTCCGGCATCCGCAGTTTCGCGTCGGTGCAATCCTCTCTGTGCATGTATCCGATCTACGCCTACGGCAGCGAGGAGCAGCGCAAGCACTGGTTGCCGCAAATGGCGGCCGGCAAGGTGATCGGCTGCTTCGGCCTGACCGAGCCGCATGGCGGCTCGGACCCGGCCAACATGAAGACGAATGCTAAGAAGGACGGCGCCGACTGGGTCATCAACGGCGCCAAGATGTGGATCACGAATGGCAATCTCGCCCACATCGCCATCGTCTGGGCGCAGACCGACGACGGCATCCAGGGCTTCATCGTGCCGACGGATAGCAAGGGCTTCACTGCGCAGGAAATCCACAAGAAGATGAGCCTGCGCGCCTCGGTCACCTCCGCGCTGTTCTTCGACAATGTGCGCGTGCCAGAGGCGAACCGCCTGCCGAACGTGAAGGGCCTGAAAGGTCCGCTGGGTTGCTTGACCCAGGCGCGCTACGGCATCACCTGGGGCCCGATCGGTGCGGCGATCGCCTGCTTTACGGAAACCACCGAATACGCCAAGCAACGCATCCTGTTCAAGCGTCCGCTCGCCGCCAATCAGGCGGTGCAACTCAAACTTGCCGACATGGCGCGCCGGATCACCCTGGCTCAGCTCCTGTCGCTGCAGCTCGGCCGTCTCAAGGATGCCGGCGCGATGCAGCCGACGCAGGTCAGCCTGGCGAAGTGGAACAACTGCCGCATGGCCATCGACATCGCGCGCGAATGCCGCGACATCCTCGGCGGCGCCGGCATCACCACCGAGCACTGCCCGATTCGGCACGCGCTGAACCTCGAATCCGTCATTACCTACGAAGGCACCGAAACCGTGCATCAACTCGTGGTCGGACGCGAGGTGACGAGCATCAATGCGTTCTGACCGTCCCAACATGGATCAGCCCCACATCGAAACCGCGCGCCTGATCCTGCGCCTGCCGCGCATCGAGGATTTCGACGGCTACGCCGAGCTGCATGCCGACGAGGAGGCGGCGCGCCATATCGGCGGCGCCCTGCCGCGTGCGGCGGCGTGGCGAAAATTCCTGCAGATGCCGGGCGCGTGGATGGTGCAGGGCTACGGCATGTTCTGCGCGATCGACAAGACGAGCGGGGAATGGCTCGGGCAGGCCGGACCGTGGTTTCCGGAAGGTTGGCCCGGCACCGAGGTTGGCTGGGCGTTTCGGCGCAGCGCCTGGGGCAAGGGTTATGCGCGCGAGGCGGCTATCGCGACGATCGACTGGGCGTTCGCGAACCTGGGCTGGACCGAAGTCATCCATTCGATCAGCCCGGAAAACGTGCCCTCGCAGGCGCTGGCACGTCGGCTCGGTTCGCGCCTGCTGCGCCAGTCGCCGTTGCCGGAGCCCTACGCCGATCACATCGTCGATGTCTGGGGCCAGTCGCGCGAGGAATGGCTTTCCCGCCGCGGCACTGCGGCATGAATTCCTGAGTCGAACGATCCCATGATCGCCGTCGCCAATCCGATCCCCGCCCGCCACAAGAACGTCAATCGCGCCGAAGTCTGCGATCAGAATTTCATCGAATTCGTGCAGGGTTGGTCGGGGCCGGTCATGCAGGCACCGTCTGCCGATGCGCCCGTGCTTACCGGCAGCCTGTGCAGCGTGCGCGATTTCGTCGAATTGTTCGACTCGCAGCTGGTGTCGCGGCACCTGGACCTGATGGCGCGGGTGCTGCGCGTCAAGAACAAGGTCTTCTACACCATTGGATCGAGCGGGCACGAAGGCAACGCGATGGTCGCACGCCTGACCCGGCACACGGACCCCGCATTCCTGCATTACCGCTCCGGCGGATTCATGGCCGAACGCTTCCGCAAGCTGCCCGACTCTGATGGAAAACGATTGGATCCGATCATGGATTCGGCGCTGTCCTTCGCCGCGAGCAAGGACGACCCGGCCTCCGGCGGCCGGCACAAGGTGTGGGGCAGCAAGCCGCTGTGGGTATTGCCGCAGACTTCGACCATCGCCTCGCACCTGCCCAAGGCTTTCGGCACGGCGGTGGCGATCGAGCAGGCGCGACGCATCGGCCACAAGCTGCCGATACCGGACGATTCCATCGCGATCTGCTCGTTCGGCGATGCGTCCAGCAACCACGCCACGGCGCAGACCGCATTCAACGCGGCGGCGTGGACGGCCTACCAGAAACTGCCGGCGCCGGTGCTTTTCGTGTGCGAGGACAACGGCATCGGCATTTCGGTGAAGACACCGAGCGACTGGGTTGCGAACAATTTCCGCGACCGCAAGGACCTGGATTATTACTATGCCGACGGACTCGATCTCGCCGCCGGTTACGAGGGCGTGGCGCGCGCGATCCATCATTGCCGCACGACGCGCCGGCCCACCTTCCTGCACCTGCGCACCACGCGCATCATGGGCCATGCCGGCACCGACTTCGAGATCGAGTGGCGCAGCGTCGAAGAACTGATGACGGTCGAGGCGACCGATCCGTTGCTGCGCTCGGCGGCGATCGCGCTCGTGGCCGGCGTCTACACGAAGCAGCAATTGCTTGAACGCTACGAGGCGATCCGCAAGAAGTGTTTCGCCGCGGCGGAAGAGGCCGACCGCCGGCCCAAGCTGACCGATCTGCACGAGGTCATGGCGCCGCTGGCGCCTTACCATCCGAACCAGGTCGCGCTGGAAGCCAAGCGTGTGGATTTCGCGGACAAGCGCCTGGCGGTATTCGGCTCCGCGGAAAAATTGCCGGAAAACCTGCCGCCGCGGCATCTGGCGATCCAGATCAACAATGCGCTGCACGACCTGTTCTGCAAGTATCCGGAAAGCCTGCTGTTCGGCGAGGACGTGGCGCAGAAGGGTGGCGTGTACACGGTCACGAAGGGGCTGCACAAGGCGTTCAAGGGCACGCGCGTGTTCAACACCCTTCTCGACGAGACCATCATCCTCGGTCTGGCGTAGGGCTTCGCGAACATGGGCATGCTGCCGATGCCTGAAATCCAGTACCTCGCGTATTTCCACAACGCCTGTGACCAGATCCGCGGGGAAGCCGCCTCGCTGCAGTTCTTCAGCAACGGCCAGTACCGCAACCCGATGGTCATGCGAATCGCCAGCCTTGGTTACCAGCGCGGCTTCGGCGGACATTTCCACAACGACAATTCGGTGACCGCGCTGCGCGATATTCCGGGGCTAGTCGTGGGTTGTCCCTCGCGCGGCGACGATGCCGCGATGATGCTGCGCACCTTGATGGCGCTGGCCAAGGTCGATGGGCGCGTGTGCGCCTTCCTCGAACCAATCGCGCTGTACATGACCAAGGATTTGTACGCCACCGGCGACGGCCAGTGGCAATTTGGGTACCCCCGACCCGACCAGGCCCTGACCCTGGGCGAGGAGCGCGTTTATGCGCCGACGGCCAAGGACCTGGTGATCTTCACTTTCGGCAATGGCGTACCCATGAGCCTGCGCGCGGCGCGCGAAATCGAAGCCATGCGCGGCTGGAAAGTACGCGTCGTTGACTTGCGCTGGCTGCAGCCGCTCAACGAGGCCGCGATCGCCCGCCATGCCGGCGACTGCACGCGCATTCTCGTCGTCGACGAGGGCCGACGTTCGGCCGGCGTTGGCGAAGGCGTCATCACGGCCGTCGTCGAGGCCGGGCACGGCGCCAAGCCGCTCAAGCGCGTGGTCGGCGCCGACACTTTCACGCCGCTGGCGGGCGCTGCGCTGCTCGTTCTGCCGGGCGACGCGGATATTGTCGCGGCGGCTCAAACACTGACGTGACGCGCCATTTTGCGGGGGCTTTGAGCCAGTCGTCGGAATAGCCTAAACTTGGGCTGCGATGAGCCAAACTCACCCCCTCACCATTCTCTTCGCCGACGTCAGCGGCAGTACCAAGCTGTTCGAGACGCGTGGTGATCTCGAAGCGCGGCGTTTGGTCGCCGCGATCCTGGGTGCGCTGTCCGAAGTCACAGCGCGCCACGGCGGGCGCGTGATCAAGACCATCGGCGACGAGATCATGTGCACGTTTCCCGGACCGATGCAGGGCCTGCTGTGCGCGGTGGACATGCAAAAGCGCATCGCCCACGACGCCAATTTCGCCAAGGACAAGCTCGCCATCCGCATCGGCCTGCACCACGGCGAAACCCTGGTCGAGGACAATGACGTCTACGGCGACGCCGTGAACACCGCTGCACGCATGGCCTCGCTGGCCAAGCGCGAGCAGATCATCACCACCGCGAGCACGGTCAACATGCTGACCAATGTCGGCATGTTGCACACGCGCGCGGTCGGGCAGGCGCGCGTGGCGGGCAAGCAGCATCCGATCGATATCGTCGACGTGCAATGGCAGGAAGATACCTCGAATGTCACAATGGTGCAGCGCGCGATCCGGCTCGATGCGGCCGGCCAGCCGGCGGCGAAGCTGCTGCTGCGCTATCGCGGCCAGGTCCTGGAAATCGATGCGCTGTCGCCACCATTCACCCTGGGCCGTGACACGGCGAGCAGCCTGTGCGTGGATGCGGAATGGGTGTCGCGCAATCACGCCATGATCGAATACAAGCGCGGCTACTTCATGATTTCAGACCGTTCGACCAACGGCACCTGGGTCAAGCTCGGCGACGACGATGAGCTGCGCTTGCATCGCGACGAGGTGCACCTGCGCAAGACCGGTTCGATCAGTCTGGGTCAGACCGTCGCGCTCAATCCGGATCATGTTCTCTACTTCCAGTGTGGAGAATAGGCAATCCGGCCCATAGGCCGGATTGCTTCAATGACAGACTCAGTGTTGCTTCGGCGCTGGCCCTTGGATCACCTGCACCAGATTCTTCGGCTTCAGGTATTTCTTGCAGGCATCTTGCACCTGCTGCGCGGTGAGGTTAAGGAAATACCTGGCCGCGACCATCGGCTGATCCAGCGGTTCGCCGTGCCAGCTCCATGACAGCAGCGAGCGGGCGATGCCGCTGACGCTGGAGACGCCGAGTGGTATCGAGCGGATTTGGAACTGGCGTGCGTTGGTCAGCTCATCGGCCTTGATCGGCGAGCGCTGTAGGGCCTCGATGTTCGAGGCGACCAGCGTGTCCACCGGCGCGACCTTGTCCGGATCGCTGCCGTAATAGACATAGAACATGGAACGCGAACGGTCGATGTTCATGCCCGAGCTCGCGCCGTAGGCATAGCCGTGCTTGACGCGGATATCCACCATCAGGCGCGAAGCGAAGCCGTTGCCACCGAGCACATTGTTGGCCAGCGCAAGTGCGTAGCGATCCGGGTTGGCCAGGTTCACGCCGAGCATCTGGCCCATGAGCACCTGATCCTGCGAAGCGTACGAATTCGGCACGACCGTGTAGCTGGCGGGATTGAGCGGCACAGGTTCCGGAATCACGTTTGGTTTCGGCCCGTTCGCCTTCCAGCCACCGAAGTATTTCTCGACCGTGGATTTCGCCGATTCCGGAGTCACGTCGCCGACGACCACGATCGTTGTCAGGTCCGGACGATAGGTCTGCGCGAAATAGGATTTCGCATCGGCCAAATCCAGTTTGTCGACTGTCGCGGGCGTCGCTTCGCGCAGGCCGGGGTCGCCAGCCGGCAACAAGCCTTTGCCCAGCGCGCGGAACATCTTGTACTGCGGCGATTGCATTTCGCCGGCAAGCGTGCGCGACAGGGTTTTCTGCTGCACATCGAATGCGGACTTCGGCAATGCCGGATGCAGCTCGTTGTCGGCCAGCAATTGCATGCCGCGGTCGAAGCCGGAGGTTGGCACCGCGAGCTTGAATTCGTCGCCGGCCGATTCGGTGGCGGCGATCTCGTCCAGCGCCTTGTGGAAGGCAGTGCGGTCGAGCGTGGTGGTGCCGTAGTCGAACAGCGCCGATAACAGCCGACCCACGCCATCCTTGCCGGCGGGCTCCTGCAACTTGGCGTCGTGATCGACATGACCAGCCACGGTGACTGTCTTGCTCACCGACTCCGGCTGCACGATCAGGGTGATGCCGTTGCCCAGTCTCATCGACACGGGATCCAGCGTCCAGTGCGGCATTTCCAGCTTGGCCAACGCCGCGCTCGCCCATTCCGGAAGCGGCACGTCGAGCTTGTCGTCGCTGCCGAATTTCTCGGTGCCGCCGAAACCCTGGCTGTTCGGCGGGCGCTTGCCGTTGGGATCGGGCGTGAGAACAACGGTCACCCGGCTGTCCGGCTTGAGATATTCGCGCGCGACCCGGTCGACGTCGGCGACGGTCACGTCGCGGATCTGCTGTTCGGTCTGGTCTGGTGAATCCAAACCCTCCCAGGCCAGCGCCCACGACCAGGAACTGGCGAGTTGCACGGCGCTGTTCTTCTTGAATTCGGCCTGCGCCAGTTCGGAGCGCTTGGCGGCTTCGACCAGGTTCGGCGATACGCCTTGCCTGAGAAGATCGGCGATGACCTCGTCCAGGTGTTTCTGCGCCCGCGCCGAGTCCCCGCCTTTCGGGAACCCGACCTCGATCACGCCGATACCGCCGTGACCGAACGGCTGCACGCCGGCATCAGACGAGAGCACCTTGCCTTGTGCAGCCAATTCGGACAGGTTGCTGCGAGCGTTGCCCAAAACGTCCATGAGTATTTCCGAGGCCGCGTAGTCCTTCGATTTCATGCCGGGCATGCGGTACATGAACTGCACCGAGCCGGTGCCTTGCGGCGTGGTCTTGGCAATGGTCGACGGTTTGAACGCAGCGAGTATTACCGGGCTGCGCGCGGGCGTGTCGTGGCGCGGGATCGGGCCGAAGAGTTCCTTGACCTTGGCCAGCGTCGCCTGCGCATCGACATCGCCGGCGATGACGAGCAACGCATTGTTCGGTACGTACCAGGCATCGTAGAAGCCTTGCAGGATCTTGCCCGTTGTCTTGTCGAACGAGGGCCGCGTGCCAAGCGCATCTTCGGCGTAACCGGTGCCGGCATAGAGCGAACGCTCCGCGTCGGCGAAGGCGAGGTAACCCGGATCGGAAATGTCGCGCGAAACTTCCTGTTCGATCGCGCCCTTTTCTAGCCCCCAATCCTTGTCGGACAACTGCGCGCCGCGCATGCGCGTCGCCTCGATCTTCAACAGCAGGTCGACGTACTGCGCCGGGGCGACGAAGTAGTATTGGGTCGCGTCGTTGGTGGTGAAGGCATTGTTCTCCGCGCCCATCTTGCCAGTCATCTCGTTCAACTGTGAACCGGACAGCCCCTTGCTGTCGCGGAACATCATGTGTTCGAGCGCGTGGGCAGTGCCGGGATAGCCCTTCGGCGCCTCGTAGCTGCCCGCCATGTAGGTGATCTGCGTCGTCACCATCGGTGCCAGCGCATCGTGCACGATCACCACGCGCAGGCCGTTGTCCAGCGTCGCACGCAGCACGTTCGCTTGCTCCGTGGTTGTGGCCGGGCCTTCGGCGAATGCCGGCGACGCGCTTCCGGCGGCGAGGCTGCAACCGAGCAGAATCACCAAGGCAAGTGGCCTTATCTTGTTATTTGAATACATCGACTTACTCCCGTTAATTCAAGCGAAACCTGTTTTGGCGACCTCAGACGATGCGCGGCTCGGACTCCAGACGAACACCGAAACGCGCCTGCACCGCGCTGACGATGCGTTGCGCCAACGCGCGGATCTGTTCGCCGGTCGCGGCGCCGTGATTGACCAGCACCAGCGCGTGGCGTTCGGAAACGCCCGCGTCCCCTTCGCGCAGGCCCTTGAAGCCGCAGGCTTCGACCAGCCAGGCGGCGGACAGCTTGCGTCGGCCATCCTCGGCGGGCCAACTCGGCAGGTTCGGATGCGCGCGCTGCAAATCGCCTGCCAGAGCCGCCGATACGACGGGATTCTTGAAGAAACTGCCGGCATTGCCGATTTCGGCGGGGTTCGGCAGCTTGCGCAGGCGCAGGCGCATTACCGCGTCGGCGACGGCCGCATGGCTCGGCGCGTCAATTTTCATTGTTGTCAGTTCCTCGCGCACGCCGGCGTAATCTAGACGCAATTCGCGCTGGCGTGGCAGCCGGACTTCGACGGCGCAGACGAGGTAACGGTCCGGTTCGCGCTTGAAAAGGGAGTCGCGATAGGCAAAGGCGCAGTCGGCGTTGGACAGGCGGACGATTCGACCGCCTTCCCGATCGAACGCCTCGACGGTGGCGATGAACTCGCGCACCTCCACGCCGTACGCGCCGATGTTCTGGATCGGTGCGGCGCCGACGCTGCCAGGAATCAGGACCAGGTTTTCCAGGCCCGCGAATCCGCGAGCCAGCGACCAGTGCACGAATTCGTTCCAGTTCTCGCCGGCTTCCACCCGCACCAGTGCCGCGTCGCCGCGATCTTCCAGGATGCGGATGCCACGCCGGATCGGGCAGAGCACGACGCCCGGCCAATCTCGTGTCAGCAGCACGTTGCTGCCTTCGCCAAGGATCAGCAGCGGCGATCGTTGCACGGCGCCGAGGGCGAACACCTCCGGCAGCGTGCGCGCATCGTCCACCTCGATCAGCCATTGCGCGCGGGCAGGCACACGGAAACTGTTGTGGCGCGTGAGATTCGCGTCCTCGGTAACGCGATAGCCGGACTCGCTCAAGGTGTCCGGTTTCATCGTGCGGCCCGCTTCCGGATCGCTTCGACGCATTCGCCGATCAGGGCCGGACCGCGATAGACCATGCCGGAATAGAACTGCACCAGCCGAGCACCCGCGGCGATTTTCGCCGCGGCATCCGCGCCGGAAAGTATGCCGCCGACGCCGACGAGTGGAATCTTGTCGCCAAGCCGTTGCGCCATGCCATGCAAGATGGCAGTAGCCTTTCCAAACAAAGGCTTGCCCGATAAACCTCCGGCTTGCTCGGCGTGCTTCGCACCGGCAACGGCGCCGCGATCGATGGTCGTGTTCGTGCAGATCAGGCCATCGATTTTCGCCGCCAGCAGCACCTGCGCGATGCCATCCATCTCGGCTTCGGCAAGATCCGGCGCGATCTTCAGCAGCATCGGTTTGCGC
>DATIVQ010000102.1:0-2179 GCA_035465735.1 Rudaea sp. | reverse complement strand
TTGTCTCGATGGACTTTCTCCATCCATCCCAAGGCGCCCACACAAGTCACCTGCGCACACTGTCAAAGATCTTTTCCCTGCCGCATCAACACCCGGCACCTCAAGGACCTTTCGTCCGAGGGAGCCGCACATTATACATTCGATCCGAAGTCCGTCAACAATTTCGCGCAAACGATTTACTTGCCGGACACCAGCCGCACGCGCGCGAATCCGCGCTTACCGAGCTGGAGCAGAAATTCGCCACCCACTGCCAGCGTCAACTCGCGGTTTTCGACGACCTCGCCGTCCATGCGCACGGCGCGCTCGGTCAGCTTGCGCGCGGCTTCCGACGTGCTCGGTGCCAGTCCCGCCGCCTTGAGCAGCGCGCCGATGCGAATGCCCGTCGCCGGCACGGGGATGTCCTGGACCGGAATGTCCTGCGGCACACCGCCGCCCTGCACGACTTCGTTCCAATGCGCGATCGCACCTTGTGCCGCAGCCTTGTCGTGGAAGCGCGCGGTCAGCTCGGCCGCCAGGTCCATCTTGAAGTCGCGCGGGTTCTTGCCGGCAGTGACTTCCGCACGCATGCGCTTTAGGTCGGCCAGCGACTTGTCGAACGAAAGCAGCTCGTAATAACGCCACATCAAGTCGTCGGACAGACGCATGACCTTGCCGAAAATCTCGTTCGGCGCCTCGTTGATGCCGATGTAGTTCCCGAGCGACTTGCTCATCTTGTTGACACCGTCGGTGCCTTCGAGCAACGGCATCGTCAGCACGATCTGCGGCGGCTGGCCGGATTCTTCCTGCAACTGGCGCCCGACCAGCAGGTTGAATTTCTGATCCGTGCCACCGAGTTCGACATCGGCCTTGAGCGCGACCGAGTCGTAGCCCTGCACCAGCGGATAGAGGAATTCGTGGATCGCGATCGGCTGTCCGCTTTTATACCGCTTCTCGAAATCGTCGCGCTCGAGCATGCGCGCAACGGTGTGCTTGGCAGCGAGCCGGATCATGCCGGCGGCGTCCATCTTGCCGAACCATTCCGAATTGAAGCGCAGTTCGGTCTTTTCGCGATCCAGCACTTTGTATACTTGCGCGGCATACGTCTCGGCATTCGCCAAGACATCCTCGCGCGTGAGCGGCTTGCGCGTGACATTCTTGCCGCTGGGATCGCCGATCATGCCGGTGAAATCGCCTATCAGGAAAATCACCTGATGGCCGAGATCCTGGAATTGGCGCATCTTGTTGAGCAATACGGTGTGGCCCAAGTGCAGGTCCGGCGCGGTCGGATCGAAACCCGCCTTCACGCGCAGCGGACGGCCGAGCTTGAGTCGCGCTTCCAGGTCTTCGCGCTTGATGATTTCCTCGGCGCCGCGGGCGATCTGCTCGAGCGCTGTCGTCGTGTCGTTCATGTCATATCTTCCCGACGTCACACGCACCAAAAAACGGTACGCGCCGTTAATTATTCGTTAACCGCAAATCCTGCGCAAACCCTTGCCGCGCTTGGCGTTGACGAGGTCCGATACAGGGGCTAAGGTACGGCGCGTTCGCCGGATTCGAGCTCGTGCCAGAAACAAATCGCGTTGCGCATTTTATCCGACTCACCGCTCACCGCGCAGCGCGCGGGCGGCATTTGCCACGCGGGCACTTCCGTTTCTACAAACCGCAAGCAGTGCATACCTGGTTGCGCAAGGCAGCTGCGGCACCACTGGGCTGGCGCCATCGGCACTGGCTGCTCGCCGGCATCCTGTTTGCCGCCGTCGCCATTGTCGGCTTGGTGACGCCGCGCGGCGCGAACGCCACGCGCGATCCCGTGGCCAGCGACTTCATCACGCTCAACCTGCCGGTGCCGCCACTGCCGCCCGGTGCGGACGATTCCGCCGTCGCCGCCGGCAACGATGCCGACTGGACCACCGTTGCCGTGAAGTCCGGCCAGACCGTCGGCGCGATCTTCCGTGAACAGGGCGTGTCCGGCACCGACCTGCAAAGCCTGCTCGAGGATTCGGCCAACACCGCGGCGCTGGTGCGCATCCATCCGGGCGAGGAATTCGCCTTCGCCCACGCCGCCGACGGACATTTGACCGCGCTGCGCTTCGACCGCGACGAGAAGACCCAGGTCACGGTCATGTTCGACGCCACAGGCATGCGCCAGACCACCGCCGCACGCGACGTGGAGCGCCGCACCGAAGTCGCGCATGGCGTG
>DATIVQ010000101.1:0-15025 GCA_035465735.1 Rudaea sp. | reverse complement strand
CGTGTTTTCCAGCTGCAACCGCAACTTCCGCATCCGCGGCGAACGCCCGGCCGACCGCTGGTGCGGGCAATGTCCGAAATGCCATTTCGTCTTCCTCGCGCTCGCCCCGTTCGTGGCCAAGCCGCGCCTGCTCGGCATCTTCGGCCGCAACCTGCTCGATGACGATGCGCTCGCGCCCGGCTTCGATGCCCTGCTCGAGTATCGCGATCACAAGCCGTTCGAGTGCGTGGGCGAAGGCCGCGAATCGCGCGCGGCAATGCACGCGCTGACGCAGCGACCGGAATGGCGCGAGGATGCGCTGGTCGCGCGCTTCGCCGAGGAGATCGCGCCGCATATCGACGCGCGAGACCTCGCGCTGGCGCCGCTGCTGACGCCATCCGCCGAACACTTCCTGCCAATGCGCCTACAACAACTGTTGCATGAAGCTGGCTGACCTCGAGCACGCAGGCGTCGCAGTCTGGGGTTACGGCCGCGAGGGCCGCGCCGCACTGACGGCGCTGCGGCGACGTTTTCCGCGGAAAGCGTTGACGCTGATTTGCTCGGAGGGCGAAAAATCGCAGGTCGGGGACGATGCGAATCTTCGTGTTGTTGCCGGAGCGCCCGACGCGCAGGTGCTGTCGGCTTTCGATGTCGTGATCAAATCGCCCGGTGTCAGTCCTTACAAATCGCCGATTCCAGAAGCCGTGGCCGCTGGCGTGAAGTTCACTTCCGGCACGAAGCTGTGGTTCGCAGAGAATCCGCGGGTACGCGTTATCGGCGTCACCGGCACCAAGGGCAAAAGCACCACGAGCGCATTGATCGCGCACCTCGCGCGATCGCTCGGCATCCGCACGGCGTTGGCCGGAAATATCGGCTTGCCCCTGCTGGATTTGCTTGGGCAAGCAGCGGACCTGTGGGTGGTGGAACTGTCCAGTTTCCAGACCGGCGAGGCCGGTCCGCTCGAAGTCGGTGTAATCACGAATCTGTACGAGGAACATCTGGATTGGCATGGCACGCCCGGGCACTACAAGGCCGACAAGCTCAAGCTTGCCGAAGTGGCGCGCACGCTGATCGTGAATGCGATGCAGCCGGACTTGCTTGCGCGAACGGCGACGCATCCGCGGCGTGTTCGTTTCGGCGATCGCGCCGGCTGGCACGTGCATGACGGCGCGATCTGGCGTGGCGAGAATTGCGTCCTGGCGATGGCGGAGATTCGGCTGCCGGGCGAGCATAACGCGATCAACGTTTGCGCGGCACTGGCGGCGATCGAATGTGCTGGCCACGACGCTATCGCTGCCGCAAAGGATGTCGCGACGTTCAGGCCGTTGCCGCACCGGCTGCAATCGCTGGGCGCGCGCGATGGCATCGAATACATCAACGACAGCATCTCGACCACACCGCATGCGGCGATCGAAGCGCTGCGCAGTTTGCAAGGCCGGCCGGTCGCAGTGCTGGTCGGCGGTTTCGATCGCGGTGTCGATTGGAATCCGTTTATGGAATATGTCGCAAAACACCCTCCACGCGTAATTGTCGCAATGGGCGCCAACGGCGCGCGCATTGCCGAATCGCTGCGCGCTCTGCAGGCGCCGGGATTCGTCCTCGATCACGCGGCTACGATGGCAGAGGCCTTGCAGCGCGCGCGCGAGTTGTGTCCGGACGGCGGCACGATCCTGCTCTCGCCCGGCGCGCCGAGCTTCGACCAGTTCCGCGACTATGCCGAGCGTGGCCGCGAATTCGTGAGCCTGGCGGGATTCGATCCGGCAGCGATCGCCAGCATCGAAGGATTGGGAATCGCATGAACACGCCAGCGCAATTCCAACGCGTGTGGGATTTGCCCACGCGCCTGTTCCATTGGGTGCTGGTGCTGCTCATCGCGCTGCAGTACGCGACCGGCGAATTCCATTTCCTGGACATGCGCTGGCACTTCTGGTTCGGCTACGCCACCCTGGCACTGGTGGCATTCCGCGTGCTGTGGGGATTCTGCGGTTCGCAGACCAGCCGATTTGCCGATTTCCTGCACGGGCCGGCTGCGGTAGGGCGGTATATCCGTTCGCTGTTTTCGGCGAATCCGCAAGCGCACGTGGGCCACAACGCGCTGGGTGGCTGGTCGGTGATCGCCTTGCTGGCGAGCGTGGCCGTGCAGGTGATAAGTGGATTGTTCGCGAGCGACGAGATCGACACCGACGGCCCGCTTGTCGCGCACGTTGCCGAGCGCACCGTGAAATGGATGACGCGCGTGCATCACTGGAACGAAAACGTGTTGCTGATCCTGGTCGGCCTGCACGTCGTGGCGGTACTGCTGTATCTCGTCGTCAAGCACGAGAATCTGATCGCGCCGATGTTGAGCGGGCGCAGGCGCATGGCGGAGATGCGGGTGTTGCGATTTGCCGACGGTTGGCTGGCGCTGGTGTTGTTCGCAATCTGCGCTGCATTGGTGGCGACGCTGATCTGGTGGGCCGGCTGATCAGTCTGCCTTGTACTTCTCGTGACAGTCCTTGCAGGCCTGCGCCGTCTTCTTGAATTGTTCCTTCATCGCCGCCGCGTCGCCGCCTTTGGCGACGTCGGCCAATGCACGGGTCTGCTCGATCAGGTTCTTGTCCTTGGCGGTGAAGTCGTCGAACTTCTTCCAGATGCCGGGCTTCGCGTCGGTGGTCGCGCCCTTGTCCGAACCCTTGGCGAAGCCTTCCAGCACCTGCGGCGCGAGGCCGGCGATGCGGTCGGCGCGCAGGGCGAATACCTGTGCGTCCCAGGCCGTTTTGCCCTTGACCATGGCGGCGAGCGCACCGAAATTCCAGCCGATCATCGTCATCGCCGCCTGGCGGTAGTGAATGACTTGCTCGGGCTTGTGCTGCGCGGCGGCTGGCAGGGCAAGGCCCGCGGCGGCAATGGCAATGGCAAGGGTGGCGGGTTTCATGGACGGCTCCGTAAGACTTGCCTCGAAGTGTAACAGCAGCGCCGCACCGTCGTTCACCCCCGAACGTCAGGGGTGGCGCAGCGTTATCATGTCGTCTCCACCCGATGGAGGATTGCCATGAATCGTCTGCTTGCTGCAGCTGTGCTGTTCGCACTGGGTTCTAGCGTTGCGAACGCGGCGATGGTGACGCGCAACATCGACTACACCGTCGACGGCGCGAAGATGCAAAGCGTGCTCGTCTACGACGATGCAGTGAAGACGCCACGGCCGGGCCTGGTGATGGCGCCGGACTGGCTGGGCATGAATGCGAACCAGATCGCCTTGGCCAAGCAGATCGCCGGCAAGGATTACGTGATCCTTGTCGCCGACATGTACGGCACTGCGGTGCGGCCGAAAAATCCGGACGAGGCGGCCGCGGCATCCGGCAACATGTACAAGCATCGCGACGAATTGCGCGCGCGCGTCAAGGCGGCGCTGGCGCAACTCGAGGCGCAACAGGGCAAGGCGCCGCTCGACGGCAAGCACTGGGGCGCGATAGGTTTTTGTTTTGGCGGCGCGGTCGCGCTGGATCTCGCGCGCACCGGCGCGGACATCGCCGGCGTGGCCACGTTCCACGGCAACCTTACAACCGACGATCCGACGATGGCCAAGAACATCAAGGGCATGGTACTGGCCATGAATGGCGCCGACGACAGCTTCACGCCGGAATCTGCGATCCTCGGCTTCGAGAAGGAGATGCGCGACGCCGGCGTGGACTGGCAGTTCGTCAATTACGGCGGCGCGGTGCATTGCTTCGCGATCCCGACCGCCGACAATTCGGTCAAGGGCTGCAATTACGATGCGAAAGTGGCGCATCGCGCCCTCGCGCTTATGCACAGCTTCTTCGACGAGGCGTTTGCACGGAAGTGACGAGCGGCGCATGACGTCCGCGCCCGAACCGTCCGCGCTGCGGCGCCAGCTGGGGCGCTCGCGCCACTACACGCAAGCAGACCTGCCTGGGCGCCTGCTGCAGTGGCACGCCCCGCGCGCGAACCGCTGGGAGCGCCTGTGCGTGGATGCGGGCCCGCTCGCCCTGGAATGGCTCGGTGTCGATGGCGTGACGAGCGAATGCCTGCGCAGCAGGGACGAGCGCTGGATTGCTCCGGGCACACGCTGGCGCATTGCGCGCCTGGATGCGGGGGCGCGATTCCGGCTCGAAATCTTTGCCGACGACGCGACCGCGGCCAGTGCGCCGCTGGCCTTGCGCGCGGCATTGCTCGATGCCGCCGAATGCGTGGGCATCGACGACGAGGCGGCGCTGGTGCGCCAGCTCGCCGATCTGCGTCCCGGCGAGCGCCGGCTGGTTCGCGCGCGCTTCGATTTTGGCGTCGCCTTGCGCACAGCCATCGCCGGGAGCGGCGGCACGCTGTGCTGGCATCCTCTCGATGCCGGCCCCGGACGCACGACCGCATTGGTGTCGCGTTCGATGCAGGTGATCGGATTGGCCGAATACCTGGGCCGCGATCATGCGGTGCTCGAGGCGGCGCTGGCCGGCGCCCTGCGCGGCGATGCCGAACGCGCAACGTGGCTACGCAATGTGCTGGCGCGGCATCTGGTCATCGAGGAGGAACTGTTGTTTCCGGCTTACCTCGAGGCCGGCGGCAATGCGGGCTGGGTGCGTGGTTTGTGCAACGAACACAAGCACCTAAAGTTTCACCTTGAACATCTTGCCGATGCGCAGTCGCGGCGTCGCTTCCTGTTGCTGCTCGACGGTCACGACGAGAAGGAAGAGCAGTTCGTCTATCCGGATATCCTGGCGAGACTTGGCGCCGACGCGGAAATCCTGGGCCGGCAGGCGATGCTCCTCAACGCGCCTTGAAGCGCACCTGCACGCGCTGGCCGACGCGCAGCTCGTTGCTGTCGAGCTTGAGGATGCAGATCACGTCGCGCGTATCCGAGGCTTCCTGCGGATCTTCGGTAAGCGTGCTCGGGCCGAACACGTCGCCGATGCGCTCGACCGTCGCGGAATACGTCTTGCCGATGCCGTCGAGCGTGACCACTTCGGCATGCATGCCGATCGCGACCTTGCCGACGAACGCCTCGTTCAATTCCGCGCGCACGATGCGCGGTGCGTCCGGCAGCAGGGTGAACAGCGCGCCGCCGGATTGCGTGGACACGACATCGGCCAGATGCGCGTTGCGCGAGACGATGCGCCCGGAAACGGGTGCGCGGATCGTGAGCACGGAAACCTCGTGCCTGGCCTGCTTCAGGTGCTGTTGCGCGGCTTCCACCGCGGCATCGGCTTCACCGAGCTGCGCGTTCGCCTCGGCCAGCGCCTGTTGGGCGTCGTCCGCAGATTGCTGCGTTGCCGCGCCGGCCTTGGCGGCTTCGGCGGCACGTACCGCGCGTGGCTTGAGCCCCGTCACTTGCGTGCGCAGCGCGGCGGCACGCGCCCTGGCCTGGTCGAGTTGCGCCTGTGCGATGCCGGCGGAAAGTTCGGCCTGTTTCGAATCGAGCTGGGCGAGTACCTCGCCCGCCTTGACTTCGCTGCCGGGCGCGCCGTCGAGTTTGGCGATGGTGCCGTCACGCGGCGCGGCGATGCGGATCAGGCCGCCCTGCACGTCGACTTGCCCTCGCGCCATCGCGGCGTACGCGGGTATGGCGGTAGGCGCAGCGGCGGAATTCGTGGTTTCGCGCGAGCAGGCAGCGAGCGCAGCCAAGGCTGCGCTGACAACGACGACGCGATGGACGAAGGTGCGGGTCATGGGGCAAGTTCCGGTTGCGAGACGTCCGCCGGTGCGGCGCCATTGCGAAGTTTATCCGATCGGGTCGGGTTGGATTGGACGGTATCCGACAGGATCAGCCCGTCCTGGATCGTGATGATGCGGTCGGCGCTGGCGGCCAGGCGCTGGTCGTGGCTGACGCAGACCACGGTCGTGCCGAAATTGCGTGCGATGCGGTGCAGCGAGTCGATCACGATCTTGCCGTTGACGCTGTCCAGCGCGCTGGTCGGCTCGTCGGCAAAAAGCAATTGCGGTTTTTTCGCCAGCGCACGCGCGATCGCCACGCGCTGTTTCTCGCCACCGGACATCTCCAGCGGGCGCAGGTGTACGCGCGAACCCAGGCCCACTTCCTCCAGCGCCGCGAGCGCGCGGTTCTGTGCGGTGCGCTTGTCCAGCCCCAGATAACCCAGCGGCAGCATGACCTGCTCGACGGCACTGAGCGCCGGAAACAGGTTGAAGCCCTGGAATACGAAGCCGGTGTGGTGCAGGCGGAAGCGCTCCAGTTCGACGCGCGACAATTTCCACAAATCCTCGCCGAGCGCGACGATGCGACCGCGGTCGGGACGCAGCAGGCCGGACAGGATCGCAAGCAATGTGCTCTTGCCGGAACCGGAAGGCCCGAGCACGAGCGCGAGTTCACGCTGTTCCAGCGCGATCGACAAATCCTCGAGCACGCGCGTGGTGACTTTGCCCGTGGTGTACGACTTGGCGATGCGATCCGCAATCAGCGCGTGTGAGGTACTCATGGCGTCAGCGCAACAGGTTCGCCGGTTCCAGATGCGCGATCGTGCGCACGGCCATCGCGCCGGAAACCAGGGCAATGGCCAATACCAGTATGCCGCAGCCGATGGCGGCGCTGACATCGAAGGCGACCGGTACGTTCTGGCTGCGCGCGAGCAGCATCAGTGCCGCGCACACGACCGCGCCGGCGATGATGCCGAAGCCGCCGACGATCAGGGCCTGCTCGAGCACGACGCCGCGCAGCGCGCCGTGGCCGGCGCCGAGCGCATTGAGCATGGCGTACTCGCGCACGTGGCTGGCCACGGCCGCCATCAGGGTCTGGCTGGTGATGACCGTGCCGACCAGGAACACGATGAAGGTGAAGAAGACGAAGCCCAGGCCGGCGCCGGTCTCGAACATCCAGTACGTGGCTGCGGTATGCGCAAATTCGGCATTCGTCCACACGGTGAAGTGGCGTTGCGGCCAAGCCTTTTCGATGCGGTCGCGCACGCTGTCCGCATTCGCCCCGGGACGCAGCTTGGCGACGTAATAGGCGACGCGGTCGGCCGAGCCGCTGTCCGTGTTCAGGCGCCGTGCGGTCGCGAGGGAGGTGACGATGTTGACGCCGCCGAGCGCGCGCAGACCGTGACTGGCGGCAACGATCTTGACGCGGTGGCCGTTGAGTGTGGCGCTCCCGCCGATCGCCAAACCGAGCTTGGGCAGGTCGGCGGCATCGACGATCACGCTGTCCGGCTCGAAGAGCATGGCGCGCATCGCCAGCGGAATCGCGTGCGCGAACATCAGCCCGTCCGGCGCCGGATCGATCCCGGAGATGAATACCGACACGCTGCCGTGACTGGCCGGGCCGCGCCAGTCGCCGTCGATCCAGTCGAAGGGCTCCACGCGCACGACGGCCGGGTCCATGCGCAACGCCATTTCGGTGTCGCGCGGGATCGGCCGGCCGAGTTCGATCGTCTGCGTGCCGGGATAGCCGGCCCACAGATCGGCAGCGGATTTGCTCACGTACACGCTGGCACTGTCGAAGATGCCGAACATCAGCGCTGCCTGCATGAGCAGCAACAAGCCGGAAAACGCGACCGCCAGCGCCGCCGGCAGGAACTTGCGCCATTCGTAGAACAGCGTCTTGCGCGCCAGCGCGACCACGCTCATTGCATCGCCAATGGCGGCAACGTGCCACCAAGGGATTTGTAGACCGCGATGAACGCGAGCGCCGCGTCGCGTTGCGCGACCGAAGCCTGCAGTCGTGCCTGCGCCTGCGCGATGCCGGCCCGCGCGCGGTCGGCTTTGTCGGCCAGGCCGATGCGCTCAAGGGTTTGCGTGCGTATCTGTGCGTTGTCGGCGAGTCCGAGCTGAGCCAGCGCGCCGTCGGCACGTGCGCGGTCGCGTTGCCACTGCGCGAGCGCGCTTTCGGCCTCGGCGACGCCTTCGAGAACGGCCTGGCGGTAGGCGAGCACTGCGGCCTGCAGGCCTGCGTCGCGCGCCCTTACCATGTCGTGGCGTGCACCCCAGTCGAACAGCGGGATGTCGATGATCGGGCCAGCCGAGGGGATGGCCTTGTTCGGCCGATCGACATCGCCAACCATGCGGGTCGACGAAATCAGCGTGCCGCCGAGGCCGAGCTTGGGCCACAGGTCGGCGCGCGCGATGCCTAGTTCGCCGGCCGCGCGCAGCACGTCGAGTTCCGCCTGGCGAATTTCCGGACGCGTGCGCAACAGATCAGCCGGCGCCTGCGCGAAGCGCACGTCGGTCAACGCAGGTTGCGGGCCGGCAGCGGCGAGGATGGAATCCGGTTGCGGCTGGGCAAGCAAGACGTCCAGCGCCTGCTGCGCCTGGGCGATGGAAGCGGCCGGCTCGGCAGCGTCGGCGCGCGCCTGCGCGAGTTCGCCGGCGAGTTTGTCGAGATCGTACTGCGCGGCGAGATGCAGCCGTACTCTCACCGTGGTCAGTTCGAGAGCCTGCGCGCGCAGGTGCACGATGCGCTCGAGCAGGGCCTGGCGTGCCTGCGCGGCGCGCAGGTCTACGTAATTGCGCGCCACTTCGGCGATCAGACTCACGCGCGCCGCGGTGACGCTGGTTTCCGCAGCCTGCAAGTCGGCAGCGGCCACGCGCGCGTGGCCGAGCCCGCGGCCGAAGAAGCCGAGTTCCCACTGCGCATCGAAGCCGATCTCGTAATAGCTCGTGGTCGCCGCCGGATCGGGTTCGGAAAACGTGTGAAAGCTCAGTTGCGGCATGAATTGCGTGCCGGAGCGGTGCTGCAGCGCGCGCGCGCCGCGCAGGCGCAGCGTCGCCTGTTGCAAGCCCAGGTTCTGCTGCAAGGCACGCTGGATCAGCGTTTCGAGTTGCGGATCGTTGAACGCACGCCACCACGAATCCAGATCCGGCGCCGGTCCGAGTTTCGCGGCATCGGCCGGCGCGTTATGCCACTGCGCGGGCAGGTCGGCGTGCAAGTCGGGCAATGGCGTGTTCAGCGCGCAGGCGGACAGCAGCGTGCAGGCCGCAGCGGCAAGCACGGGCAGGCCGCGCGCGTTCACGCGGCCTCGCGCGGCACGCGCGCCAAAAGCAGGTAAATCGCCGGCATCAGGATCAAGACGATCGGTACCGCCGCGATCAGGCCGGAAATGATGGCGATGGCGAGCGGCTGTTGCATTGCCGCGCCGGTGCCGATGCCGAGCGCCAGCGGCGATAAGGCCAGGATGGCTATCAGCGAGGTCATCAGGATCGGCCGCATGCGCATGGTGCCGGCCTCGATGAGCGCGGAAAGATCGGGGCGGCGTGCGAAATCGATTTCGGCGAAATAGAAGATCGCGATCTCCGTGACGATGCCCAGGATCATCGTGAGTCCCATGATCGAGGACAGATCCAGTTC
This sequence comes from Rudaea sp., assembly GCA_035465735.1. GTDB lineage: Bacteria > Pseudomonadota > Gammaproteobacteria > Xanthomonadales > Rhodanobacteraceae > Rudaea. The sequence goes on along the minus strand of DATIVQ010000101.1, from coordinate 5,763 downwards.
CGTGTTCGTCAGCCACAGGCCCGCAAACACGCCGGCGAGCGAACAAAAGGTCGCGACGAGGATGCTGGCTACCACCGCGATGTTCTCGTACAGAAACATGAGCAGGGTGATGATGAGCAGCAGCGCGCCGGCGAAAACCAGCGCCATGGCGCGGAACGAAGCCTGCTGCTGCCCGTACAGGCCGCCGTATTCGATCTGCACGCCGACCGGCAATTTAATTTTTGCCACGCTCGCCTTCACATCGTTCATCGCCGATCCCAGATCGCGCCCTTCCAGGCGCGCCGTCACCGCTACCATGGGCCGCTGATCCGCGCGGTTCGCCTCGGGCTGGCCCTCGGCGATGGAAATATCCGCCACCCGTCCCAGCGGCAGTGTATGCCCATCCGCCGCGCGCAAGGGCAGCGCGGCAAGCTGGGCGATGCGCTGGCGCAGATCCTGCGGCGTCCACACGCGGATGCCGACCAGTTTCTCGCCTTGCCGGATCGACCCGGCCAGGCTGCCGCCCAGTTCGGTCTCGAGCTGGCGCGTCACCGTATCCGGATCGAGCCCATCCAACGCCGCACGCACGCGGTCGACGCGGACCTCGATTGCATCACCGGCGATCTTGATCCCGTCGAACACCTCGACCACGCCGGGTATTTTAGCAATCGCGGCGGCGATTTTGGCCGCTTCCAGGCGGTCGATGGCGGAATCCTGTCCGAATACCTTGACCTCAACGGGCTGGGGCGTGGCGACGAGATCGCCGATCAGGTCTTCCATCAGCTGCGCGGTCTCGATGCGCAGACCGGGTACCTGCGCCTGGACTTTCGTGCGGACCTCGCTCATCACGTCCTCGATGTCGCGCCGCGGCGGTGGCTTCAGATGGACGAAGAAATCACCCTCGTTCGCTTCGGTCAGGCCACCGCCGAGCTGCGCTCCGGTGCGGCGCGAATAGTCGTCGACCTCGGGCGTGGCCTTGATGATGGCCTCGACTTGGCGCAGCAGACGGTCGGTCTCGGCGAGCGAAGTGCCGGGCACGCTGACGTAATCGATCACGAAGCCGCCCTCGTCCATCTGCGGCATGAATCCGGTGCCGAGTCGCCAGTAACACACGATGGCGACGAGTGCGCAAACCGCGATGGCCGGCAGTACCCAGCGCGGATGCGCCAGCAGGCGACGCATGCGCGTGGCGTATCCGCGCTGCGTGCCGGCGATCCAGCGCTCGGCTTGTTCCATGCGCTGCGCGTCGTCAACGCGGATCAGGCGCGCGGCGACGAGCGGCAGGGCGAGCGCGGCCAAAGACCAGGAAACCGCGAGTCCGCAGGCCATCGTCAGCGCCAGCGCCTTGAAGAAGCCGCCGGCGACGCCGCCGAGGAAGGCCAGCGGCGCGAATACGACGATGGTGGCGAGCGAGGATCCGGTCAGCGGGCGCAGCATTTCCTGCGCGGCGCGCAGTACCGTCGCATCGCCCGCCGCACGTTCTGCGCCGGCGCGGCGCATGATGTGTTCGATCATCACGACCGCGTCGTCGACGATCAGGCCGACTGCCGCCGCCATGCCGCCGAGGGTCATGATGTTGAAGCTCATGCCGAACGCGTGCAGGAGCAGCACGGTGATCGCGATGACGATGGGCAGGGTCAGCGCGGCGATCAGGGTGACGCGTGCGCTGCGCAGGAAGCCGAACAACACCAGTGCGGCAAACAGGGCACCGATGATGATTGCGTCGCGCACGCTGGCCGCCGAAGCGACAATGAGTTCGGATTGATCGTAATACGTACCGACGCGGATGTCGGCCGGAATCTGCGCGTGCAATTGCGCCAGGCGCGCGCGCACATCGCGCACCAGCGCGACCGTGTTTGCGCCGCGCTGCTGGCGGATATTGATCAGTACCGCGTCGCCGCCATTCGCGGTCACGCGCGTCCATTCGGGTTGCTGGCCGAGTCGTACGCTGCCGAGGTCCGCGATCGTGATCGGCTGGCCGTTCACGGTCTTCACGACGGTGTGACGGATGTCGTTGGCGCCGCGCAGACGCGAATCGGCGATGGTCAGGTACAGGCGATAGCGATCCTCGATGCGGCCGACCGCGTCGACCGCGTTGCCGGCGTTCAGCGCCTGCACCACGTCGGCGGCGGCAAGATCGTGTGCGCGCAGCCGCGCGGGATCCAGCAGCACCTGGAACTCGCCGGTGCGTCCGCCCAGCACTTCGATGTCGGCGACGCCGGACACCGCGCTCAGCGCGGGCGCAAGATCGAGTGTGGCGAAATCGCGCAGCGCGACCGGGTCGCGCGTGGCCGAGGTCAGGGTCAGGCCGAGGCAGGGGAATACGGTTGGATCGCGGCGCTGCGCCTCGAACGAGACGCCCTGCGGCAGCGATGGCAGCGCGCCATTCATCGCCGATTGCACCTGCAGCAGCGCCTGCGCCATGTTCGCGCCCCACGGGAATGTCAGCGCGATTTCCGCCGAGCCACGGCTGGTTGTTGAACGGATGTGCTCCACTTCGGGCACGCCGCGCAGCACGCGTTCCAGTGGCCGCGTGATTTCCGCTTGCATGCGTTCGATCGGGCGATCGCCGGCGTCGATGGCGATGACCACGCGCGGGAAATCCATGTTTGGAAAAAGCGCTACCGGCAGGTTCCACGCCGCGGCAATGCCGCCGGCAGCGAGAATGAGGATCAGCAGCAGGATCGAGCGCTGATGCCGGGTCAGCCAGGCGCCGGTCATTGCACCTTGACCGCCATGCCGTCCCGCAATTCGTAGTTGCCGAGCACGACGACGGATTCGTTCGCCGCGAGGCCGGACCGGATCTCGATGCGCTCGCCGTCGTCCGCGCCGGCATCGACCCAGCGCCGCACGGCCTTGCCCGACTGGATCACGAACACATACGCCTTGCCGTTTTGGTAGAGAACGGCAGCGCGCGGCACACCGAGCACGGGCTTGCCGGAGCCTGTTTCGATACGTGCGGTCACCGCCGCGCCCGGCGGCACCTGCGCCGCAGCATCGAGTTTGGCGACGACGGGAATCAGGCGCGTTTGCGCATCGACCTGGCTGCCGACGCGTTCGACCGCGGCTTCCAGTTCCGGCGCGCCTTGTTCAAGCAGGTGGAAGCTCACGCGCTCGTTCTTGTGCACTAGTCCGATCGACGAAGGTTCGACGGCAAGATCCAGACGCAGGCCTGAGGCATCACCGACATGCGCAAACACCGTGTCCGCGGCGATCACTTCGCCCGCATGCGCGGCGATGTCCGCGACCACGCCGGCGTGCGTGGCGCGCAGCGTGCGCTCGCCGCTGCCGCCGAAGCGCGCCTGCGCCGAGGCCTGCGCCGCTTCGGCGTTGTGCGCGGCCTGCTCGGCGGCGGCGAGATCGGTGTTCGTCGCCAGATGCTGGGCGAACAATTCGCGCGTCCGGGCCAGTTCCTTGCGCGCGAACTGCGCGTCGTTCTGCGCACGCTGCAATTCCAGGGCGGCAGCGGCGGTCGGTTGCAGCACGAGCAAGGCATCGCCATTGTGCACTGCCTGTCCAGCCACGACGTCGACGCTGACAACGCGGGCCTGGTACGGCACCGAAATCGTCTGCAAGGCGCTGGCCGAATAGCCTACGGTCCCGTAGGCCGCGAGCGACTGCTGCATCGGCGCCAGCGTGGCCGGCGCGGCGCGTACGGTCGCCACCGCGGCGACTTCGGGTTGCGCATCGTCCTCGTCGGCATGCGCGACCGGCGCGGTGATAAAGAAAAATGCAAAAATTGCCGACACCATTGCGCGACGTACTCGGAGCCTTTGCAGAACTGTCGCGAGCGCCGTCTGATTGCGGGCTGCCGGAGCGCAGGAACCGGAGTTTACAGTCGAGTAAATGAGGATTCCGAGCACCGCCAGACCGCGAGCTGGCAAGCGCAGCGAGTTATGCAAAGGCGCTGTCATTTCCATATCAGATTCCCCACGTCTATCGCCAGCGCGATTTCGCCTTCGGACTGCGCCTGCGCCAGGGCGAGACTGGCGATTTCCTTGTCGAGCAAGGCCGCGCGCGCGGTTTCGAAGGTTACCAGAGCCACGTCGCGGCGCTGGGCGGCTTGTTCCAGCGGTTGCATTTCATCGCGCAGATGGTTGAGCTGAGCGTCAAGAGCCTGGCGCTGCGCGGCGATCTGCTTGAGCGATTCGATTTGCGCGGCGATGGACGACTGCGCATCGAACACGCGTGCCGCGTATTCCGCATGCAGTTGTTCGCGTGTCGCTTTCGCCACCGCGATGCCGCCGCGATTGCGGTTCCACAGCGGCAGGCTGAAATCCAGCGCCACGCCCTTGGTATAGATCGGCGTGGTGTCGCGTGCGCGCGCCAGCGTGATCGATGGAAACGGATATTGTTGCAGGATCGCGCCGCGTACGGCGGCCTCCTGCGAAGCGTAGCCCGCGCGCAGTGCGGCCAGATCGAGTCGATCCGTGAGCGCCCGCTTTTCCAGTTGTGCGGGATCGAGCGCGGACGGATCGTGCAGTGTGGTGGCATTGGTCAGCGGCAGGCGCATGTCCGGTGCCACGCCGACGGCCTGATTCAATTGCAGGCGCGCGGCTACCACATCGCGCGCGAGCGCGCCTTCGCGTGCGCGCGCATCGAGCACGGCGACGCGACGCAGGGCGAGGTCGTCGAGTCTGGCGTTGTGCTGGTCGACTGCGGTTTGCGTCAGCGCGAGAAGCTTTTCCGCCGCGTCGGCGGCGCGCGCGGCGACGTCGTGTTGGCGTTCGAAGAATTGCCAGCGCCGCGCGAGCAGGCGCACCTGGTTCGCGACCAGCCATTCCTGCCAGGCGATGTCGCGGCGCACTTGTTTGGCGGTCGCGCGTGCGGCGGCGACGCGGCTGTGGCGCGTGAGCAGGGCGGCGATGTCGAAGCCGGCGCTGAGCGTGTACGCATTGACGACGCCCGAGCCGTCGGGGTCGTCGACGCCGATGCCGATCTGCGGGTCGGGCAGCAGGCCTGACGCGAACACCTGCGCGTCGGCGACGCCGGCTTGCGCACGCACCGCCTGCAGATCGGGACTGGCGACGATGGCGATATCGGCCAGCTGCAAATCGCTCCACGGTCCCTGCGGCGGAATCGGCAACGGCGCCAGCCGTGGCGCCGTGACTCGCTGCGCGGCCTGCGCCAGCATCGCTGCACCCGCAGGCGTTGCATTTTGATCGAGCGGTCGCGCGTGGTAGAGCGCGCATCCGCCCAATGTTGCAAAAAGCGGGGCCGCCAACAGCGCAGCCGCCGGCAGCAAGAACGCGCAACGGACGGCGTGGCGCCTCATCGGCCGGCGGATTCGCCGACGACGAGTACGCTGAAGCTGCCTTCAACGACGGCTGGACGCGGATGCGCGTTGTTCTTTGTTGGCGCGGGACGCGGACCGAACTGCGCAGCGACGGTGAAAATGCGGTTGCCCTCGGAATCGAGCGCGAGTGTGCGCGCGCTTTTCTGCGTCGGAACGCTGGCGACGACGGAGTAGTGGTCGGGATCGTCTTCGTGTACCACGGTCAGCGTGCCGTCGCGGCCGTTCGTGCTGTAGACGAGTCCGCGCGCGGCGTCGAAGGCGGCACCATCGGGGCCGGCGCCGATCGGGACGCTGGCGACAGCCTTGCCCGATTGAGCGTCGGTCACGGCCATGCGCCGGTTCTGGCAGGTCGAGAACAGGCGATGGTGCGCGATGTCGAGCGCGAGTCCGGTAGGCTCCTCGCAATCGGCGAGCTTCCACACCGCCGTCATCTTGTTGGTCGCGCTGAGGATGCACGCCAGATGCGCGGTGTCCTCGATGTTGACGTA